>CAXNHX010000123.1:0-3052 GCA_964202305.1 Aquiluna sp. | reverse complement strand
CGGTCTAGGATTGGAAGCGTGAATTTCCTCCTGAGCATTCCGTCTCCTGAAATCAGCTACATCGACCTAGGGCCGGTACGCGTCCATTTCTACGCACTATTCATCCTCACCGGCATCGTGATCGCCACCGTGTTGGCTGACTACCGACTATCCCGCCGGGGTGCTGAAAAAGGTGTCTTTCTCGACATAGCGCTCTGGGCTGTGCCTTTTGGAATTCTTGGAGGTCGCTTCTTCCACGTCATCACCCACCCGCGCGACTACTTCTACGAGGGTGCCGACCTGCTGGCAATCTTCCGAATCTGGGAGGGTGGCCTTGCAATCTATGGGGCACTGATGCTTGGTGCCGTGGGTGTTTACATCGGTACGCGTCAGGCGGGTCTTAGGTTCCTCTCAGTTGCTGATGCGGTGGCTCCCGGAATCCTTATAGCCCAGGGAATAGGGAGATTGGGCAACTACTTCAACCAGGAACTCTTTGGTCTTCCCACCGAGCTTCCCTGGGGACTTGAGATTCCCAGTACGAACCGCGCTTACCCCAGCGGCTTGCCTGAGGGGCTCACGTTCCACCCGACGTTCTTGTACGAGATGATCTGGAACATTACGGGTGCACTGGTGCTGATCTGGCTTGGAAACAAGCTTCGGTTGCAGTGGGGCAAGGTCTTTGCTCTCTACCTCGTCACATATTCGCTTGGACGAGTTTGGATAGAAAGTATCCGAATTGACCCAAGTGAGATTATTCTTGGATTACGCATAAATGTTTGGTCAGCGTTGATCGGCATTGCAGTAGGACTGATAATTTTCATCGTTCAATCGCGCCGACACCCCGGCCTAGAACCCTCAGTCTTTATCCCAGGCAGAGAACCTGCCGAGGAAGAGCCAGTCGAAGACAATCCGACAGCGAACAAAACTAACTAACGCTTTTTTCTCGGGCCAATGAAGTCCCCCTTAGTGGAATTTGATTGGAGAGTGTCATGAGTGCAATGAGCCCGTATACCCGGTTCAACGTGGGTCCCGCCGCTCAGGGTCTATACAGCCCCGAGAGTGAGAAGGACGCCTGCGGTCTTGCCATGGTCGCAACTCTGCGCGGCTATGCCGGACATGACATTGTCGACATGGCGCTTTCCTCGTTGCGAAACCTTGAACACCGCGGTGCTGTCGGCTCAGATGCCGGCACCGGTGATGGCGCAGGAATCCTGACTCAAATCCCAGACAAGTTCCTGCGTGAAGTTGTCAGTTTTGAATTACCAGAGGTTGGCTCCTATGGAGCGGGGCTGGTGTTCTTCGAAAAATCAGCTCTGGAGAGCGACCGCAAGGCCTTCGAGGCCCTTGCGAAGGAAGAGCAGTTGCAGGTTCTGGGCTGGAGAGTTCCTCCCACCGACCCATCGGTGCTCGGAGACCAGGCACGCGATGCCATGCCAAGCATTGAGCAAGTGTTCGTTTCAGCACCCGACAAGGCCAAGGGCTTGGATCTTGAGAGAAGACTGTTCAGGCTTCGTAAGCGCAGCGAGCGAGAAATAGGGATTTATCACCCCTCGCTATCGATGCGCACCATTGTCTATAAGGGCATGGTCACGACTCTGCAGCTTGAGCCTTTCTTCCTGGACCTTTCTGACGATCGCTTCGAGTCTCTCTTAGCGCTGGTGCACTCTCGCTTTTCGACCAACACTTTCCCCTCCTGGCCACTGGCGCACCCCTTCCGCTTCATCGCTCACAACGGCGAGATCAATACCGTTAAGGGAAACGCGAACTGGATGGCCGCTCGTGAGTCCCTGCTTGAGTCAGAGCTGCTAGGCGACCTCGGCCAGATCAAGCCCATCGTTACACCCGGTGCTTCCGACTCGGCGACCTTTGATGAGGTTCTTGAGCTCTTGGTGCTCTCCGGACGATCGCTGCCACACGCCATGATGATGATGATTCCGGGCGCTTGGGAGAAGCAGCTCGACCTAGATCCCAAACTTCGTGACTTCTTCGAATACCACTCCATGATCATGGAACCATGGGATGGCCCAGCCGCAGTTGTCTTCACCGATGGCTCGGTAGTGGGCGCGACGCTCGACCGAAATGGCCTGAGGCCAGGCCGCTTTGTCGTCACCGAAGATGGCTTCGTCATCCTCGCCTCTGAGATTGGTGTTGCACACATCCCGGCAGACCGCATCGTTCGCAAAGGCAGATTGCAGCCCGGCAAGATGTTCCTGATCGACACCGCCAAGGGTCAAATCATCGAGGATGATGAGATCAAGAGTGAAGTGGCAGCCCTAGAGCCCTGGGGTGAGTGGCTGGAATCCCAAAGAATTAACCTGCGCGACCTTCCTGAGCGTGAGCACGTGCGCTACTCATCGGCTTCGGTCAACAGGCGCCAGCGTGTCTTTGGTTACACCGAAGAAGACCTCAAGGAGTTCATCGCTCCAATGGCTCGAATGGGCCAGGAGCCGATTGGCGCGATGGGTACCGACACCCCAATTGCTGCCATCTCCGACCGTCCAAGACTGCTGTTTGATTACTTCACTCAGCAGTTTGCTCAGGTCACCAACCCGCCACTGGATGCGATTCGCGAAGAGGTCGTCACCTCTCTAACCACCAGTATTGGACCAGTTCTAAACCTGCTCGATGCAACCCCTGAGCACGCAAAGCAGCTGGTTTTGGACTACCCAATCTTGACCAACGATGAGCTTGCAAGAATCAAGAACATTCACCGTGGAAACAACATTGGTAAGGCTGTAACCATCAGCTGCCTTTACCGCGTTGACAACGGCGCCGCTGCACTCGAGGGCCGCCTGAGCGAAATGGCTGAGGAGATCGATGCTGCGCTCGATGACGGCGCTACCTTCATCATCCTCTCCGATCGCGACTCCAACCGCGAGATGGCACCGATTCCATCGCTGCTCAGCATCTCCGCGATGCACCACCACCTCATTCGCAGAGGAACTCGCTCCAGGGCGGGAATCGTTGTGGAGTGCGGTGATGCGCGCGATGTGCACCACATGGCAACTCTGATTGGTTATGGAGCCTCAGGAATCAACCCCTACCTCGCTCTAGAAACCGCCGAGGACATGGT
>CAXNHX010000122.1:0-3068 GCA_964202305.1 Aquiluna sp. | reverse complement strand
GATTGAAAGCTGGGTTGTGCGATGCCATACCATTCCTTTTCTAGGTTTTTGACTGCTTCAGCCTAAGCGAGTTCTCTGGAAATTTCCTGCATGTGTGCAGGCGATATCTGGTGACCACCTGGGTGGGAAAGCCACCTAACTGAAGCTCCCATTCTCTGGAGTTCGCCAACCCAAGACTCGGTAACAGCCTCAGGCGCGTAGGGGTCATTGACGCCATTTGCAATCCAGAGCCGCTTTCCAGTTAGATCTGCTTCGGGCACTACCTCGAGAGGTTTGGTTGAGCCAAACATCACTGCTCCAGAGAGCTGATCTGGGTGAATGACCTGAAGGGCGGCTGCGGCATTACCACCATTCGAGAAACCAACTGCAATCAGACCACCATCGATGCCATATTCGGCTCTCGCCGCGTTGAGAAACTCATTCAATTCGTCGACTGCCTGCAGCACAGATTCCTGAACGAAAGTGCCATCGGGGCGGCGCTCAAAGAATCGGTTCATTCCGTTCTCATTCACCATTCCACGTGGCGACAACATGCTCGCCTCTGGCATGAGAGCAGCTCCGAGCCTTAGAAGATCGTGCTCGTCGGCACCCGTGCCGTGAAGGAGCAAAAGGGTCTTCTCACCCTTTTTCTCATGCACGTGAGGCCTAGATAGGTCCCTGGCGTTCATAATCAAACCTCAATTCTCGGGAGCGACTGCTGGATTTGCTCTCGACTTGGCTCAAGCCACGGTGGCAACTTTAGCTTGCGACCAAGTTCCAGAAGTGGTTCGTCAATGTCAAAACCAGGCTCATCGGTGGCAATCTCGAACAGCACCCCACCCGGCTCTCTGAAGTAAATGCTCTTGAAATACTGTCTGTCCATTACCTCGGTAACGTTGACTCCTCTGCCAAGAAGCTCCTGCCGCCAGCCCTCCATGGTCTCAAGGTTTGGAGCGCGGAAAGCCACGTGATGCACGGTACCGCCGGCTTGCAACCCGCGATCCGTGACACCTCCCACCACTTGAACCGAAGCGCCAGCGCCGCCCTCCCCCATACTGAAGCTTGCAGCTCCCGCGCTCTCAGACGCGAGCTCCATCCCAAGGAAGCCCGTGAGCATGTTCGCCGTCGGATCAAGATTTCGCTCGGAAAGCGTCACTTCATGCAATCCGCGAACAGCATGCGCTTGAGGAATGTCGGAGACGCCATCCCACCCACTTCTGATATCCCCCGGTGAGGCAACCAATTCGAGTCTCATGCCGTCATTGTCAAACAGGGTCAATACCTCGCTATCTCCACGCACCACCGGAGCCTCGACTGAAAGGCCCAGCGCCTTTGAACGCTCGTGCCAAAAACCGATGCTCTCGGGTGGAACGGAGAAAGCCGTAGCGGTGGTGAGCCCAGCACCCTCTTTCCCCTTCATTACCCCGGGCCACGGGAAGAACGTAAGGATTGAGGCAGGCGAGCCATTCTCATCCCCGTAGTACAGATGCCAGACGTGTGGGGCATCGAAGTTAACCGTTTGCTTGACCAACCTGAGTCCAAGCACCTTGGTATAAAAGTCGACGTTGGACTGTGGATCAGACGCAATCGCCGTCACGTGATGAATTCCATGCGGATTGATGTTCATTGTTTCCTCCGAAATTTAGTCAAGGCCCCTTGACAAAAATTTATTCCCGAAGTTTCTCTGCAGAGAAAAAGAAAAACCCCGCCTAGGCGGGGTGCTTCTTGGTGGACCTGAGGGGATTTGAACCCCTGACCCCCTGCATGCCATGCAGGTGCGCTACCAGCTGCGCCACAGGCCCGAACTTTAGAAAGTCTACACAAACTTTAGATGGTGGGAACAACTGGGCAATCTCGCCACAGTCTCTCCAGCGAGTAAAACTCGCGCTCTTGCTCATGCATCACGTGAACGACTAGGTCGCCAAAATCTAAAAGAATCCAGCGACCGGTCTCTCGACCCTCACGGAACCTGGCCTTAACCTTTTGCTTCGCCAACTGGTCTTCAACCTCTTCGGCTATTGCTTGGGCCTGACGTTCATTCCTGGCGGAAACAATCAGGAATATCTCGGCCAAAGCAAATGGCTCCGAAACATCAAGGGCCACTAGATCCTCACCGAGTTTCTCTCTCGCGGCTTCCGCTGCGAGCTGCAGAACCTTTTTAGTCTCGGTGGAAGCAGCCAACTATTAGTCCCCTAGCGCGTTGAAAATTGTTATGGAGGCAAGTATCGCAGTTATTGCCATTACTAGGGATAGCGCCCCGACAACCCATGGTCGCCACCAGCCCCTTCGCAATACGTTTGATGGAACGACTCCCAGAGGACTGCGCTCATCGATCAGGTCTCGAGCACTAACGGGATCAACCACGGAAATCACACCGGTTACAGCCTCTTCCTGATCGAGATCCAGGCCGTCCAAAGTGCCGGTGGTTGCTCCAGAGGTGTCAGGGAGAATGGCGATTGAGCCAGTGGTGAAGACCTCTCCGGTACCGACAGAAAGACTCATAGCCTCAGGTGCAACGTCTAGCACAATCGACTGAGTGCTTGGTTCTCCCAGGTAGTTCGCACCCCGCAATCCATCCTCTGGGATCTCGACATCTACGGACTCCATGAATGCAGTGGATTGACCTGTGGCTATCTCAGGCTTAGGAACTCTCGCCTCGCGCCTGGATTGCCCAACCGGAGGAAGTGGAGAGTACCTGCGTTGTTCAGGAAGAGCCTCGCGAGCAGGTGGTTTGGGAGACCGCTCAGTGCTGACCTGCTCGATATCCGATGTGCCAAGCGTCTTGGCTAGAGCACTTGCTCGCTCAAGAGTTGAACTCTGAGAGGTGTTGGTAGACATAGCCTCGCTGCGTTGCCTGAGTTCCCTGCGCGTCAGGGGTCGCTCTTGCGTCAACACGTTTGATACTGATTCAGCGGGCACTACCTGCTCTGCTATTGATACGGCAACCTGCGGAACAACCTCTTGGGGAGCAGAGAAATCGGGCTGTTGGGAGCCTGAACGCTCCAGCTCGCGCATTTGTCTGCGAGTTAGCTCTGTCAATTCCGGGCTCCGTATAGTTCGTGCTTGGCAATGTATTGCACAACACCGTC
>CAXNHX010000121.1:0-3095 GCA_964202305.1 Aquiluna sp. | reverse complement strand
TCGTGAATCAATAGCTCTGGCAAAAACTCCGAGTGATCGACCTCGAAACTGGCCGCATTGCGCGCCACCTGAACCGTTCTGGCGTGGGCGTACTGCACGTAAAAGACTGGATTGTCGTTGGTCTTCTTCGAGATCTGGTTCAAGTCAATATCCAGTGAGGAATTAATTGAGGACCTGGCAAGTGAGTAGCGAGCGGCATCGATCCCAACCAGCTCCACCAAATCCTCCATGGTCACTACGTTTCCCGCACGCTTTGACATCCTGACCGGCTCGCCATCGCGCACCAAATTGACCATTTGGCCAATCAAGATCTCCATGTTTACCCCAGGCTCATCGCCAAAGGCCTTGCAAAGCGCATACATTCTGGGCACATAGCCGTGGTGATCGGCACCGAGCATGTAGAGGCAGCGATCAAAGCCACGCTCACGCTTGTTTAGATAGTAGGCAATGTCTCCGGCGATATAAGCCGCTTCACCGTCGGACTTGAGAACCACTCGGTCACGGTCATCCCCAAAGTCAGAGGAACGCAACCAAAGTGCTCCCTCGGACTCGAACATGTGTCCAAGTTCTTTCAATCTCGAGATTGATTTCTCGACCGCTCCGGATTCGTAGAGCGAGTTCTCGTGAAAGTAAACGTCGAAGTTCACTCCAAATTCCTCAAGCGAGGCTTGGATTGAGCCGAACATCAGCTCAACACCTCGGGCTCTGAAAACCTCTTGGGCATCTGCTTCGGCAAGCTGTAGGACGTTTGGCTCAAGTTGCACCACTTCGGCGGCAATCTCAGTTATGTACTGACCCGCATAGCCATCCTCGGGCGCAGACTCGCCCTTCGCCGCAGCCAAAAGCGAGCGGGAGAAGCGATCAATCTGCGCTCCGTGATCGTTGAAGTAATACTCACGAGTCACTTCGGCACCATTGAACTCAAAGACCCGAGCAAGGGAGTCTCCAACCGCGGCCCAGCGAGTTCCGCCAAGGTGGATGGGGCCGGTTGGGTTAGCAGACACAAATTCAAGATTGAGTTTTGTGCCAGCTAGAGACTGGTTCCGACCATAGCCTTCAGCCGCTTCGACAATGTCTTTCAAGAGGGAGCCGGCAGCTTGATTCGAGACAAATAGGTTTATGAAGCCCGGGCCCGCAATCTCGACCCGTTCAATGCCATCAACGACCTCCAGCCGTGACTTAAGCAGTTCGGCAAGGCTGCGCGGAGACATCTGAAACGCGCCTCCAGTTTGCATGGCAACGTTGGTGGCCCAGTCACCGTGATCCCGATTCCTTGGTCGCTCAACGAGGACCTCGGTCGGCACTGAGTTCGGATCCAGGTTGGCTTCACCGGCAATCCCGTGCAGGGCACTGAGGATTGCTGCGGATAGCTGCTCTGGAGTCAACGAAAAGGTCCTGATCTGGCGCGCTAGCGCGTCTAATTTGCTGAATGGCGGTAACCATAAATCATACTCTTGGCTGCCAGTCGTGGGCTCTGTTGGCTTTTCAAACTGGGTACAACTGCGCAGCTCGTTGTGTTGCCCGATTGAAGTGATTGACGGGTAAACTGCAGCTGAGCCCCCATAGCTCAGGGGATAGAGCATCGCCCTCCGGAGGCGGGAGCGCAGGTTCGAATCCTGCTGGGGGCACTACCTAGATTTCAAGAAATCTGCGAGCTGCTGCATGGCCATTGCTCGGTGTGAAAAAGAAGACTTCACCTCAGGTTCAAGTTCAGCCGCCGAGACTTCAAACCCGTCCGGGATAAAAACAGGATCGTAGCCAAACCCACCCTGCCCAGTTGCCCTCGATGCAACCGTGCCCTGCCAGATTCCAGTGAAAGTCGTTTCTCCATCATCCTCAACCAGTGCAATGGTGCAAACGAAGGCAGCTTGCCTGTGCTCCTTAGGGATATCCACTAGCTGAGACAGCAGCAGATCTCTGTTGACCTGGTCTGATCGAGTCCCCGACCAAATGGCCGAAAAAATACCCGGTGCTCCGCCCATAACCTCAACCGAGATTCCCGAGTCGTCTGCAAAAGCTGGCTTCCCAGTTGCTTCAAAAGCAGATCGGGCTTTGATGAGGGCATTCTCCAGAAAACTGATGCCGGATTCAACAGGCTCAGAACCATCATGGGCGAGCAAGGTTAGTTCTGGAATTCTGCTCCCAAGAATTAGCTCAGCCTCTTGAAGCTTGTGCTTATTGCCGGTTGCAAAAACCAGCTCCACTACTTCAACTCCAAAACACTGCCGAGGGTCGCAAGTTGAAGTCTCGAGAGCTCTGCGGTGGAATCAAGAGCAAGCTCCAAGAGTTTGTTGAGTTCGTCTCGATCGAAGGGCTCTGCCTCAGCTGTGCCCTGAACCTCGACAAATAATCCACGACCGGTCACCACCACATTCATATCTGTGTCAGCCCTGACGTCTTCGACGTACTCCAAATCACTAACCGCTACGCCGTCCACGATGCCGACGGAAACGGCAGCCACGGTGTCAATGATTGGCTTTGCGGACTTTGGAATGTGGCCCTTCTCCTTTGCCCACGCGATCGCATCAGCCAGTGCAACAAACGCTCCGGTGATTGCTGCGGTCCGGGTTCCCCCATCGGCCTGTATCACGTCACAGTCGATCACGATGGTGTTTTCACCAAGCGCCTTGTAGTCAATTACGGCTCGAAGTGAGCGGCCAATAAGCCTGGAAATCTCATGGGTGCGACCGCCAATTTTGCCCTTGACGCTCTCGCGATCCGAGCGATCATGAGTTGCTCGCGGCAGCATTGCGTACTCGGCAGTCACCCAGCCCTCTCCAGAGTCCTTTTTGAAACGTGGGACGCCAGGGGTGAAGGAGGCATTGCAAAGAACCTTGGTGTTGCCAAACGAAACCAGGCAAGAACCCTCGGCGTAGATTGTGTAGCCGCGCTGAAAGCTGACCTCACGAAGTTGGTTGTCCTTGCGGTCATTGGGTCTGGTCACGAATTTGTCCTTCGCTCTAAGTGGTCAACATTTGAGACTTCAGGTCCCAAGAATCGCTTCGCCAACTCTTCGAATTGGGCTGCATCGCCGGTCGCGGAGAACTTGTAGTTGGCCCTGCTGCCATCTGGGGCGAGCAGATCGTGCTGGGTTA
>CAXNHX010000120.1:0-3170 GCA_964202305.1 Aquiluna sp. | reverse complement strand
CGTTTACTAGCTCAGCTAGCCCTGCTAGTACTTCGGCTTCTGATAGTGCCATGATTTCTCCTAAAGTGATTCTTGGATGTCGGTTTATTTTATGGGAGTTCTACAACTTGGGCCGCGTAGGCAAGCCCCGCGCCGAAACCTATCTCGAGGGCGTAGCCGCCTGAACTAACCTTGCCCTCGGCCAAGATGCGGTGCATTGCCAGTGGAATTGAAGCAGCCGAGGTGTTTCCTGTGTCCACTATGTCTTTGGCAACAACGACGCTTTCCGGCAGGTCCAACTGCTTAGCCAGCTCGTCAATAATTCGTTCGTTGGCCTGGTGGGTAACTAAGGCCGAGAGATCAGAAGCCTCTAGCCCAGAGGCGGCTAGCGCCTCTTTAGCAACCTTGGCCATCTCCCAAACCGCCCACCTGAATACCGACTGACCCTCTTGAACCAGAGTTGGCCAGGCAGCCTTTCCGTCGCGGAAGTCAATAAGTGAATTAGTCATGCCGACCTTGTCCCAGTTCGCGCCATCGGCCCCCCAAACGGTCTTTGAGATTCCAGGGTGATCACTGGGGCCAACTATTGCCGCTCCTGCGCCATCGCCCAGCAGGAAGGAGATCGAGCGATCTGATGGTTCAATGAAATCGGAGAGCTTCTCGGCCCCCACCACAAGAACATACTTTGCGGTTCCGGAGCGAACCAAAGAATCTGCTTGAGCTATTCCGTAGCAGTAACCAGCACACGCCGCTGAGATGTCGTAGCTTGCTGCTCCCTTAGCGCCAACCAGGTCGCTGAGAAGTGAAGCACCTGATGGAGTTTGGTATGGGAAAGAGATTGTGGCAAGAATAACGGCGTCGATATCGGCTGGGTCAATGCCAGCTTTTTGAATTGCTTCGTTTGCAGCCTCTACGGACATGTCCATCAGAGAGACTTCGCTGCTTGCACGACGCCGGGTTGCTATTCCAGTGCGTTGGCGTATCCACTCATCCGAAGAGTCGATTGGTCCTGCGACTTCATCGTTAGTAACGACAATGTCTCCTCGGGCGGCCCCAAGAGCATAAATGCGGCTGTAGCTTACGGGCTCGCTCTGCTTCAATACCTTCACTGGCTAACCTTCTCAAAGTCTTGAGGAGAACGAAGTGGCACCGTCCTACAATCTTCCACCGCTCTTTTGAGTAAACCCGACAAAGCCCCAGCCGGTGAAAGTTCCACGATCGTGGCCTCTTTTCCCTGGAAGTTGACCATGACGAGGTCCCAACGCACTGGGTTGGCAACCTGGTGGACTAGCAGATCAAGAAACTCTTGCCCGCTCGATACCTGTTGTCCCGCCTGGTTAGACCAAAGTGCGGTGGTCGGATCGTTGGGAGTGATGTGTGCCGCTGCGTCTCGTAGCTCAAGCTGCGCTTCTTCCATGAAGTGTGTGTGGAAGGCTCCTGCAACTTTGAGCTCAATTACACGGGCTTTCTCCGGCGGGTTCTCAATTAGCTTTGCGATGTTGGTTCTTAGGCCCGCGGCGACCACTTGTCCAGCGCCATTGTGGTTAGCGCCTGTAAGGTGAAGGCTTTCAAATAGGTTATTGACGGCATCCGGCTCGCCACCAATCACGGCTGCCATGCTGGTGTCTAATTTTGAAGCGGCTATGGCCATGGCTTTTGCGCGAACTGTGACTAGGCGCAGGGCCTGCTCATCGGTTAGGACTCCCGCAATGGCGGCGGCCGTAAACTCTCCGACCGAGTGCCCTGCTACGCCATCAATTTCGAGCTGTGGCATAGTTCGGAAACTTGCGAGCGAGGCAGCAACAATAAGGGGCTGCGCAATCGCAGTATCGCGGATCGTCTCCTCGTTGGCTGTTGTGCCGAGTTCGATCAAATCGAGCCCTGCATAGTTTGAGTAGGTCTGAAGTAGATCTCTAAAGCCTGCAATCTGCTCAATCCACGGTGTCAGGAAGCCTTCAGATTGCGAGCCCTGTCCAGGAGCGACAACGTAAGTATTCAATCGCGCTTAACTCCAGTCTCAGAATCGGAGATTGCTCCCAGTGCCAGGGCGATCTGGAGCACGAAGGCGGTTCTGGGGTCGGTAGCATCTTCGCCGAGCGTTTCCTGAATCCTTCTGAGGCGGTACCGAACCGTGTTGGCATGCACGAATAGCACTTTTGACGTGGCTTCCAAACTCCTGCCGCATTCCAGATAAGCCTTGAGCGTGTTCAACAGCTCTGTAGATGCGTCCGCGATTGGGTGGTAGAGATTTTGAAGGAGCGTCGCCTTGGCTAGCTGGTCACCGGCGAGAGCTCTTTCGGGGAGCAGCTCGTCTGCAAGGATTGGCCTGTGGTTGAAACTCGTCGTTGCCGCGACAGAATTGGCGGCAAGCGCAGCCTTTGCCGATCTTGATGCCTCCGACACTGTCGGGACAACTGGGCCTAGAACCAGTGGCCCCATTGCGAATAGACCCTCGATTAGGTAGGCAAGCTGAGTGATCTCGAGCTGCGCATCGGTGGCATTTTCGAGCAGTCCGATGACCACGACCTGCCGGCGCCCCTGGATACCAATCAGGACGTCGCACTTTGACTTGCGGGCAATTTTACGAATCGCGTCGGGATCCGGGTCTTTTGGCGTGGTTCCAAGGAGCACAGCAACTTGTCCGTCGGCACGCCAGCCAAGAGCCGCTACACGTGATGAGATTTCTTGAGAGCTTTCGCCACTAATTACGGAGTCCACGACCAGCGCTTCAAGCCTTGCATCCCAAAGACCTCTGGCCTCGGCTGCTTTTGCATAGACGTCAGCTGCGCTAAACGCGATGTCTCGCGAGTATCGAAGAATCGACTCGTGCAGATCTGGGTGCTCTTTTACGACCAGCTCTTCCACCATCTCGACCACAACGCGAATAAGCTGCAGGGTCTCCTGCAGCGAGATTGAGCGCAGCAGCTCTCTAGGAGCGCTGCCAAAGACATCTGCTGCGACCCATGGTTGTGAGGAGGGGTCCTCGTACCACTGGATGAAGCTGGTGATTCCGTTCTGGGCAACCGAGCCGATCGCAGCTCGGCGTGCTGGCGGCATATCGCGATACCAGGGCAAGGTCTGGTCCAACCGCGTCAGAGTCGCAGTGGCCAAATCCCCGGCTATTGATTTAAGCCAGGTCAGTGAACTAGGCGTCACCACCGGCAGATCCACTCGTGCCCGCAGCAACGTTG
>CAXNHX010000119.1:0-3204 GCA_964202305.1 Aquiluna sp. | reverse complement strand
GACTCCACCGGAGCCGGGGATGCGTTTGCGGCAGCTTTTCTGAACCAACTCGCAAAGGCTCCAGACCTAACTGCCGCGGCAACCGCCGGGGTCCGCCTGGGAGCTATAGCTGTCACTTTCCCCGGTGGAAGGCCGAAGGGAGACTGAGGACTAGTAACCCTTTGGGTGCCAGACGGTCTTTAGTTCCATTAGATCCAGAATGTGCTGCAGCGAACCCTTTGACCCAGTTCGGTTGTAGCTGCCGGGACGAACAACTCGCTTCAGGGTCTGAGCTGCATCCATCTCAAGTTCGGCAGGGCTTGCAGCACCTTCAAGATCAAGTGCATTCACATCTGCGTGCTGCGCCATCCAGGAACCAAGCTCCTTGGAGTTGCCGGTGAGGATGTTCACCACACCGCCTGGTAGATCGGAGGTTTCGAGCACCTCGGCAAGTGAGATGCCGCAGAGCGGCAACTTCTCGCTGGTGACAACCACGATTGTGTTACCACTGACGATTGCCGGTGCGATTGCGTGAACGAGTCCTATCAGGGCGCTGTCCTGCGGAGCAAAGGCTCCAACAACTCCCGTTGGCTGGTTGGTAGAGATGTTGAAGAACGGCCCGGCAACAGGGTTCATGGAACCTGCTACCTGATCGATCTTGTCGCTCCACCCGGCATACCAAACCCAGGCGTCAATGGCTGCCTCAACCTCCTGGGTTGCTGCCTTCTCGTTCTTGCCGGTGAGCAGCGAGATCTCGGAAACAAACTGTTCCTTGCGACCCTCCAGCATCTCAGCAATGCGATAGAGAATCTGACCGCGGTTATAGCCAGTAGCAGAAGCCCAACCAGCTTGCGCAGCCCGCGCTGCAACCACTGCGTCGCGGACATCTTTTCTCGATGCCCTGGCCGCATTGGCTAAGTGGTTGCCCTTGGAATCGAGGACCTCGTAGCTGCGGCCAGACTCGGTTCTGGGGAACTTGCCACCGATGAACAGCTTGTAGGTTTTCTTGATTTCTAATCTCATTAGAAACCTCCCTTCAGGTAAGCGGCGAGCCCTGCTCGGCCGCCCTCCCTGCCATAGCCGGATTCCTTGAACCCACCAAACGGGCTGGTGGCATCGAACTGGTTGAAGGTGTTTGCCCAAACCACACCAGCATTTAGCTGGTCTGCAAGTTTCAGGATTCTCGAACCCTTTTCGGTCCAGATACCCGCGCTCAGGCCATATTCAGTGTTGTTTGCCTTGGCCACAGCCTCTGCTGGTGTTCTAAAGGTCATCACCGAAAGCACCGGCCCAAAAATCTCTTCCCTGGCGACTGTGTTGGTGGGCGCAACATCCATGATCAAAGTCGGCTTGAACCAGAAGCCATTTCTTGGAACCTCGCAGGCTGGCTGCCAAACCTGGCCGCCTTCCTTTTCGCCTTGCTTGACCAGGGCAGTAATTTTGTCTCTCTGCTCCTTGGAGTTGATCGCCCCAATGTCGGTGTTCTTGTCCATTGGGTCACCAAGTCGCAGGGTCTCCATGCGGCGCTTGAGTTTTCGCAAGAGCTCGTCCTTGATGGACTCCTGAACCAAAAGCCTGGAGCCCGCGCAGCAAACGTGACCCTGGTTGAAGAAGATGCCGTTGATGATGCCCTCGACCGCTTGGTCAAGGGGTGCATCGTCGAAGACGATGTTGGCTGCCTTGCCGCCAAGCTCCAAGGTTGCCTTCTTGCCGGTGCCGGCAATCGCCTTTGCGATTACCCTGCCCACCTCGGTCGAGCCAGTGAAGGCGATCTTGTGAATGCCGGGGTGGTTCACAATCTCAGCTCCGGTGTCACCAAAGCCAGTCACGATGTTCACCACGCCTGCAGGCAATCCCGCCTGCTGGCAGACCTCGGCAAACATGAGTGCTGTCAAAGGAGTCGATTCCGCAGGCTTTAGGACAACGGTGTTGCCGGCAGCCAACGCAGGCGCGATCTTCCAGGCAAGCATCATCAGCGGGAAATTCCAGGGGATGATCTGGCCGGCAACGCCATAGGGCTTGGGGTTTGGGCCAAGGCCGGCATAGTCGAGCTTGTCGGCCCAGCCGGCGTAGTAGAAGAACCAGTTGGCAACTAGCGGAATATCCACGTCTCGGGTTTCCTTGATTGGCTTGCCATTGTTTAGGCTCTCGGCGACCGCAAACTCCCTGGCTCGCTCCTGCAAGATTCTTGCGATGCGGTAGATGTATTTGCCGCGCTCTGCACCAGGCAACTTTGACCACACGTTGTTGAAGGCATCGGTTGCTGCCTTTACAGCCAGGTCGACGTCTTTCTTGGTGCCGTGGGTGATTTCGGCCAGCACCTCTTCGGTGGCGGGGTTGATGGTCTTGTAGGTCTTGCCAGGTTTCGTGAACTTGCCATTGATGAAGTGGCCGTAGCTCTTTTCAAAGCTGACAATCGCCTTCGATTCTGGCGCGGGTGCGTATTCGAACATGTCTCTCCTAGTCCACGCTCACATAGTCAGGGCCTGAGTAGTGCCCCGTCTGAAGCTTTTGTCGCTGCATCAAAACATCATTGAGAAGGCTCGATGCTCCAAACCTGAAGTACTCAGGGTTGAGCCACTCAACGCCCGCAACCTCTTTCACGACCACAAGGTATTTCATGGCGTCTTTAGCGGTTCTGATTCCACCGGCTGGCTTCACGCCAATCATGACTCCGTGCTCGTCATACCAATCGCGCACCGCCTGGAGCATCAAGAGCGTGATCGGCAAGGTCGCGTTTACGCCCACTTTGCCGGTTGAGGTCTTTATGAAGTCAGCTCCTGCGAGCATGGCAAGGTGGCTAGCGCGTCGGATGTTGTCGTAGGTCTGCAGCTCACCGGTTTCGAGAATTACCTTCAGGTGTGCGTAGGAGCCGTCCTTGCGCTGGCATGCCTCTTTGATGGCAACGATCTGCTTGAAGACCTCAAGGTAGTTGCCGCTTAGGAACGCTCCGCGATCAATCACCATGTCGATCTCATCGGCACCAGACCCAACCGCCTCTTTGGTGTCCATGAGTTTGACCTTCAGTGACGCTCTTCCGGAGGGGAATGCGGTTGCCACCGCTGCCACGAAAATACCTGTGCCCTCAAGATATTTCTTGGCGTGAGGAACCATGTCACCATAGACACAAATGGCAGCGGGAGATGGGGTCGTTAGGTCTCTGGGGTCCGGAGTGATGGCTTTCAAGCAAAGGCTTCTAACTCGCTCCGGGGTGTCCATTCCCTC
>CAXNHX010000118.1:0-3206 GCA_964202305.1 Aquiluna sp. | reverse complement strand
TCCTGGGTCGGGTTCATGATGCGGGTGTAGATGTTTCCAAACTCCGCTAGCCCAAAGAGGTTGCGAGCGTGTTCGGCTGAGTTGAAGGTGTAGGCGGTGGTCTTGTAGATAGGAGTCGCGCGAGCGTTAGTCGCTGGGTCCGCTACTGCACCGGAGTGGATCTGCTGGGTCTCGAAACCCCAATTTGCCTCAGTCATGATTTGCCCTTAGTTGATGATGTTTCTAAAAGGTTGGTGCAATAGCACCCCAACTGCAAATGGTTCAGTAATCTTCCGTAACTTTAGCCCAGGTGCTCAAAGGCCAGTGAGGCCAAAAGAGCTGCACCAAGCGGAATCACTGAGTCATCAAACATGGCCTTCGCGCTGTGATTGGTAGGGGCAGTGGTGTGGTCAATATCAGGAGGGCAGGCGCCCACGAAAACGAAGGCTCCCGGCACCTCGGCCACGATCGATGCGTAATCCTCACCGCCTGCGATTGGCTTCTCCATTTCTTGATAGCCACGCTCACCAACCAGCTCCTTGGCGACCTTGCGCACTCGCTCAACGGCCGCCTGGTCATTCATCAGCACCTTGGTGGCCTGCGAGAAGCTCACCTCTGCCTTGACTCCATAGGCATCGGCAATTGAATGAATCAACTTGGGAGCCAACTCGTGAAGCTTTTTGGTGTTCACCTCGGAGAACGTCCTGACCGTCGCGCCAAAGCTCGCGCTGTCGGCAATGACGTTGGTGGTCGCAGTGTCGCCAGCTCTGATCCAACCAACGTTGAGGATGACGGGATCAAACTGATCAAAGGTTTTATTCAGCATCACCTGCAGGGAGCTGATTGCTTCCACCATTGGGGTGACGGGGTCCTTGGAAAGCCAAGGCATTGAGCCGTGACCGCCAGAACCATAGAAGGTGGCGTGTAGATCTCCGGCGCTCGCCATCATTGGGCCAGGCTTAGTTGCAATAGCTCCCAGAGGCAAGGCAGTGAATACATGCAGGCCATAGGCAGCCACTGGTCGCTCACCTGTGACATCGAGCATTCCCTCTTCGATCATCACATCGGCTCCGTGATGACCCTCTTCACCGGGTTGGAACCAGATGGCAACTTTGCCTGCGAGCTTGTCCTTGTTTTGATGCAGCAACTTCGCAGCTCCAACGCCTGAGGCCATGTGGAGATCGTGACCGCAGGCATGCATGAAGCCGTTGGTGGAGGCAAAGTCCAGGCCGGTTTCTTCTTGGACGCTTAGTGCATCCATGTCAGCCCTTAGCAGCACGGTTGGGCCTGGCTTCGCGCCCTCAATGACCAGCACGATTGAGGTCAGGTTCTTGCCGAGGGTGATTTCGCCCAAGCCCTGAATGGCATCGAGGATCCTATGCTGAGTTTTTGGAAGCTGGAGTGCGAACTCGGGCTCTTGGTGCAGGGCGCGGCGCAGCGCTATGAGCTCGGGGCCTATTGCCGTTGCCTGAGTGAGAAGTTCTTGACTGTTTGTCATCTTCTGGGCCCTTCGGTTTGGGAAATCAAAATCCGCTATCTACTATGACTCTATGTTTCAAGCTTTGCACCCCGAATGGCAAAAACTCCTCGGGGACCAAAAACAGGTCTTGAAGCGGATAGAAGCTCTAATCGATCAGGACCCCAGGTCCATCCCCAGCAAACAGCTGGTGCTGCGCACTCTTCAGCTGCCACCGAGCCACTACCGGGTCCTGATTGTCGGTCAAGACCCCTATCCAAACCCGCTGCATGCCAATGGTCTCGCCTTTGCGGTGAATCCTGGGGTGAGCCCGCTGCCCCCGACGCTCACCAACATCTTTAAGGAACTCCGCTCGGATTTGGGGCATGGCTATGTCAAGACTGGTGACATTTTCCCCTGGCAAGAGCGCGGTGTGCTGCTGCTGAATCGACACCTCACCACCAGAGCCGAGGAGACCGCCGCCCACTTCGCATATGGCTGGGAGGAGTTCACAAGGAGAGTTGTTCAGGAGTTGGTTCGTGCTAGGGAAGGCAAGCTGGTCGCGATTCTTTGGGGCCAGCGAGCTCAGGAGTTGGCAGGGGAGCTCGGTAGTGCAACGGTGCTGAGTTCGCCGCACCCATCGCCGCTCTCGAGCTATCGCGGTTTTTTTGGTTCAAAACCGTTTTCCACTTGTAACAAAGCACTTGTAGCGTTGGGTCTGGAGCCAATCGATTGGAGCGCGTAGGTGGTGGATTCCGAAACCAGGTGGCGGTTAGTTCGTGCGCTCAAGCAAAAGCCTGCGCAGCCAGAACCTGAAATCGAGTTTCGTGCGGTGCGCTTCGAAGACCTCCCGCAGATTCGAGACATCTACAACTACTTCATAAGAAACACGGCTATCACCTTCGATGACAAACCTCTAGATCTCAACTATTGGCAGGACAAACAGGAAATGCTCGCGAAGTTTGAGCTGCCGTTTATCGTGATGGTGAAGGGCCTCGAGGTTATGGGTTTTGCCTATGTCGCACCCTGGCGCGCCAAGGCCGGTTACCTAAAGATCGTGGAGAACCAGATCTATCTTTTGCCCTCCGCAACCGGCAAGAAGCTTGGTGGCAAGTTGATGAAGGCCCTGCTCGATGCCTGCGAGGTTCAGGGAATCAAAGAGGTCATTGCCGTGATTGCAGATCGCGGGGCGGGAGCCTCCATTGCGCTGCACAAGAAGTTTGGGTTCAAAGACAACGGCCACTTGGCAAATGTTGCCGTGAGGTTTGGAAGGCCCATCGGCTCACACCTCTACTCTTTGCAACTTAGCTCGCGCTAGCTACCCGAACGTCCTTGACGTTTTGCTTGAGGGTCGCCAGTGAGTTTCTGGAGATGCCCTCGGTGGTGATCACAATGTCGGCGGTGTCGAAGTTTGCAAAAGAGGTGAAGCCTCTGATGCCCCACTTGGTGTGGTCGGCGAGAACTACGAATTTGGCCGCCCTGCGAATCACTTCGCGGTTGGTCTCAGCCTCAACCAAGTTCGGAGAACTAAAGCCAAACTCCGAGTCCATGCCGTGGGTGCCCATGAAAACCAGGTCCAGGTTGAATCTTGAGAAGACCTCTGAGGCGATGTTGCCCACCAAGGAGTCGGTCGGGGTTCGGACTCCACCGGTTAGAACCACCGTCTGATCGGCTCTTGGGTTCTGGGCGAAGAGGTCGCTGATTGGCACCGAGTTGGTGACGATGGTGAGCGATGCAACATCTCGCAATCTCTTGGCAAGCGCATAGACCG
>CAXNHX010000117.1:0-3216 GCA_964202305.1 Aquiluna sp. | reverse complement strand
ACCCTTTACATGGACAACCTGATTGGTCGAGGTGACATCACTCAAGAGGAGTTTGATGAGGCTAACGCCAACTTCCAGGCGAGCCTGGAGCAGGCCTTCGTCGATGTTCATGAGGCCATGAGCCAGCCCGTCGCACTTCCAGAGCGTCCAGTTGGAATTGGAACCACAGCATCCGAGAAGCAGGAGCTACTCAAACCAACCGCCATCACCAAGGAAATGGTTGAGGCAATCGGTAACGCCCACGCCAACCTGCCAGAGGGCTTCACCGTGCACCCCAAGCTCGCACAGCTCTTGCAAAAGCGAGTTGAGATGAGTCGCGAGGGTGGCATCGACTGGGGCTTCGGAGAGCTAATGGCCTTCGGCTCACTCTTGGTTGAGGGTGTGAATGTTCGCCTTGCTGGTCAAGACTCCCAGCGCGGAACTTTCGTGCAGCGCCACGCGACCTTCTTCGATCGTGAAACCGGACAGGTTTGGACTCCACTGAAGTTCATCTCGGAGCAGCAGGCTCGCTTTGAGGTCTACAACTCGCTTTTGAGCGAGTATGCGGCCATGGGCTTCGAGTACGGCTACTCGGTCGAAGAAGAAAGCACCCTCACTCTCTGGGAAGCTCAGTTTGGTGACTTCGTGAATGGCGCTCAGACCATGGTTGATGAGTTCATCTCCTCAGCTGAGCAAAAGTGGGGTCAGCAGTCTTCACTCGTGCTGCTTCTCCCCCACGGCTACGAAGGCCAGGGACCGGACCACTCCTCGGCAAGAATCGAGCGATTCTTGCAGCTTTGTGCTGAGAACAACATGACCGTGGCTCAGCCATCGACTCCGGCATCTCATTTCCACCTGCTGCGTCGCCAGGCGTTTACCAAGCCACGCAGACCGCTGATTGTGTTTGCCCCTAAGTCGATGCTCCGTTTGAAGGCTGCAGCCTCCGCTGTTGAGGACTTCACCCAAGGATCATTTCTGCCGCTGATCAACGATGAGCAGAACCTAGATCCAAACAAGGTTCGCAAAGTGCTGTTCTGCTCGGGCAAGGTCTATTGGGACCTTTTGGCCGAGAGCCAGAAGCGTGCCACTGGAGATGTTGCGATTGTGCGTTTAGAGCAGCTCTACCCGACCCCGGTCGAGGAGATGAAGACCGCAATCGCACAGTTCCCGAATGCCGAGCTGCGTTGGGTTCAGGACGAACCTGCGAACCAGGGAGCCTGGACCTACATGGGTCTATTCATGCCTCGCTATGGAATCAACTTCAAGGTGATCTCAAGGCCAGCTTCGGCATCGCCCGCCACCGGAAGCGCCAAGCGTCACGCTGCTGAGCAAGCTGACCTCATCCAGAGAGCGTTTGGAGACTAAACCTCTTGATGTCCTATCGGGTTGTAATCCTCGGCGACGAGCTGCTCACTGGAGCAGGTGACCCGAAGGGCCTGGGCTGGCTAGGAAGGGTTCAGGCAAGACTTCCCAAGGGCGATGATGTCGCCTTCTTCCCGCTCGCCATGGTTCACGAAACCACCGGTGATCTTCTAGAGCGCTGGCGTCGCGAGGCGATGCCGCGATTTAGCCCGGAAACCGAGAACTACCTGGTGCTGGCTCTTGGTGCGCAGGACATCCAAGCCGGCATCACAATCTCCCGCTCGCGCCTGAACCTGGCATCTCTCCTGGATGATGCGCTGCGTGAGGGTGTCAAGGTCTTTGTGGTTGGGCCAACCCCGACCGGTGTCAAAGAATACGACCAGGAGGTTGAGCACCTCTCGGAGGGTTTTGAAGATGTGGTGAAGCGCAGGGGTTTGATCTACGTGAACTGCTTCTCGCCCCTAAAGGACCACGATGGTTGGCTTAGTGAGCTTGCCAAGCACCCCAGGCGACTGCCGGGTCAGGTTGGTTATGGTTTGATCGCGTGGCTGGTGCTGAACCGTGGTTGGTTTGAGTGGCTGGGACTTACTGAAGCGGCTGAATAGCCAAAACTTTTGGTGGTTTAGTCGTGATCCTGGACTTCGCGAAGACGCTGCATTACGCGCTCAGCTAGCTCGGAGGCAGGTGCCTCATCGCACGAGCGCTGGATTACCTGGTTGAAAACAATCTCGATGTCGTAGTGCTGCTCGCAGGAGTCGCAGTTGGCGATGTGAGCGGTGATGGACTCAATTTCGGTCTCGTGCATCTCGGAGTGCAGAAACTCGTGAACAGACTGCTTTACTTCTTCACAGTCAACCTGTTTCACTTCCCCTCCTTCTCGCTTACGTCGTAGCCTTCTTGGCTTGCGTAATCTTGCAACAAAGTTCTTAGTAATTTCTTCCCGCGATGAAGCCGGGACATTACAGTGCCGACTGGCGTATCCATCACCTCAGCTATTTCGGCATAGGGAAGACCCTCGACAACGGCGTAATAAACCACCATTCGGAACTCATCGGGGATTTCATCCAGCGCATTTTTTATCACGCCAGATGGCAAATTATCTAAAGCTTCAGCCTCGGCTGACCTTGAAGATCTTGAGGTGACTGACTCACCCGCGCCGATCTGCCAATCCTCAAGGTCATCAAGGGCGGTCTTTGCCTGATCCTTGGCCTTTTTGTTGTAGAGGTTGATGTGGGTGTTGGTCATGATGCGGAACAGCCAAGCCTTGAGGTTGGTGCCCTGCTCAAACTTGCCCCAAGCGCCAAAGGCCTTGGCATAGGTTTCCTGCACCAAATCCTCGGCATCTGAGGGGTTTCTCGTCCAGCGAAGCGCGGCACCATAAAGCTGTGGCATTAGGGGAAGAGCTTGCTCTTCAAAGGTTTGCAGCTTCACTGACTTTTGGACTGGCATCGCTTTCGAGTCTAGTGAGAAAAAACTTTCATCCGTTAGCTATCAGCAAATTCCAAGTCGCCCAGAAATAGGCGTGCAGAGGGCAGTTTTTCGGGTTGCCCAGCGCGATTGGGTATCTTTGTGACTAATGAACTCTGAAACCGGTTTCTGGCCCGCGCCTGCAGGGCGACGCTTTGACGCAACCGTTTCACTACCGGGGAGCAAATCACTAACAAATCGCGAGCTGGTACTCGCAGCCTTGGCAAACTCCCCCAGCACTCTGATTGCACCGTTGCGATCCAGAGACTCCGATCTAATGATCAAAGCCCTCGAATCTCTCGGCACTCGTTTTGACTGGCAGGGCGATGACCTTGTTGTTTACCCAAACCCCATCGCAGGCGGTGCTTCGATCGACTGTGGGCTTGCAGGGACCGTGATGCGCTTTGT
>CAXNHX010000116.1:0-3238 GCA_964202305.1 Aquiluna sp. | reverse complement strand
TCGGGAATCAGTGAGCCGATGCCTCGACCCAATCCGCCACGACGCTCTGGTCTCTTGTCTTCACTCATAGCTGCGCTCCTCTTTGGGCAAGCTCAATTGCGGCTTCCTGATAGGCCAGGGAGCCGGTGTTCTTTGGGTCATAGGTAATTGCGGTTTGGCCAAAGCTCGGGGCCTCAGAGAGCCTCACAGAGCGTGGAATGGTGGCCTCTAGGGTCTGAGACGGGAAAAACCGCCTGACTTCCTGCGCAACATCGGTCGAAAGGTTCGTCCGATTGTCAAACATGGTCAAAAGAATCGAACTAACCACGAGCTTTGGGTTCAGGCCACGCTTGATTCTCTCGATGTTGGAAACCAGCTGGGTGACACCTTCCAAGGCGTAGTACTCGCACTGAATCGGAACCAGCACCTCGGTCGCCGCGCTCAAAGCATTCACGGTCAACAACCCCAGGGATGGCGGCGAGTCGATAAAGACGTAGTCAATGCGCTCAACAGTGCTCAGGTAGGCATTTAGTGCGTTTCGCAGCACCAATTCGCGCCCGGAGACCTCGACCATCTCGATCTCGGCACCTGCGAGGTTGATGGTGGCGGGTAGACAGGAAAGGTTTTCGTGCTCTGGTGAGGACTTGACGGCATCAGCCATGGGTAACCCTTGGACGAGAACCTCATAACTACCCAAAACTTGATTGTGATGCTCGACACCCAGTGCCGTGGATGCATTGCCCTGGGGGTCTAGATCAATAACCAGCACTCGCATGCCCTTACGGGCCAGAGCCGCGGCAAGATTCACCGCGGTCGTGGTCTTTCCGACGCCGCCTTTTTGGTTCGAAATGGTGATGATGCGGGTCTGAGCAGGAGGTTCGAGGGTGATCTCCTGAATCCTCTTCGCACGCTCGTTATTCTGGGTGACTTCCCTGAGAATTGGGGCGGAACTGGACTGCAGGCTCATTTATTATCACCGTTTGTTTCACGTGAAACATGCTCGATGCTGTCGTTGTCGAGACCCTGCCAACCGATCGGAGTTGGGCTGAGCTCTTCCCGGTGGTTTGGGTAGCCCATGCCAGTCTTAACTGTGGCTGGGGACTGGGCTTCGCGCTCGTGTTCGTGACTCATGATTGCCTTAGCTTAATCCGCACCACGGTTGCAGTCTCAGGAGCCCTGCCCAGACCGAGTGTGATTATCTCCGGGGCATCGAAACCCAAAACTTCCAGACGCTTTTTGGCATCAAGAATCTCTTCCGGGGCACGAGAACCCTTCATCGCTAGAACCGTTTTGCCCTCGGAGCCCCTAATTAGCGGAGTCAGTAGCTTGAGTAGTTTGTCCAGCGCTGCCACTGCCCGAGCGGTCGCGATATCAAAGTCTGTTCTTTCGACCTCCTCGGCTCTGGCGCGGATCACATCGGCATTCCTAATGCCCAGGTCCTCGATAACCTGCTGAAGCCAGCCCGAGCGGCGCTCCATGGGTTCTATGAGTGTGAAGTGGGCATCGGGCTGCGCAATCGCCATGGGGATTCCTGGAAGGCCAGCGCCACTGCCAATGTCGGCAACCTTGCTGCCTGCTGGTACCAGCTCAGATAGAAGGGCACTGTTGATGACGTGGCGACCCCAGATTCGTGGGAGTTCTCTTGGGCCCAAGAGGCCAAAAGTCTCGGAATCCTTGGCGAGCCTGTCAGTGTAGGCCCGAGCTAGCTCTAGCTGGGGGCCAAAAATGTCAGCGGCAGCCTTGGGTTCGGTCTCGTAATCAACCTCGCTCATGCCACCCCCTGTTTCACGTGAAACATTACGGCTTGCGAATGACGATGTGGCGCTCTTTACCCACGCCTTCAGACTCTGAAACGAATCCGGCCTCGCCAACCATGTCGTGGACCTGCTTGCGGTCGTATGACGACATTGGCTTTAAGTGTTGCTCTTTATCGGTCTCTTCAAGCTTCTCGATTGAGCGCTCAACCAGCCTCTTGAGCTGATCGGTCTTTGCTGCCCTTGAGCCACCAACATCAAGGATTAGCCTGCTCATCTCGCCGGTCTTGGACTGGACAGCTAGTCTCGCCAGCTCCTGGAGGGCCTCGACCGTCTCGGGCTTCGAGACGGTGCCCAGGTTCGATTCCTCGTCGCTGGTAACGCTGATGTAGACGCGCTCCTGACGGAACTCGATCTCGAGGTCTCCATCGAGGTCTGCGACATCTAGAAACTCTTCGATGAAGTCTGCGGCGATCTCGCCTTCTTGCTCTAGTTCTTGTTCGCTTGTCATTTCTTCTTCTTTTTCTTGGCTCGGTTTTTGCTCACGGGCTGCTGGCGCTGAGGGCTCTGGGGCTCCTCTTCCATAAGTTGTCCCTCGGCTTCTAGCTTCTTTGGCTCGTCATCTAGCGGCTTGCCCTTCTTGGCAAGACGCTCCTGGCGTGCTTTGTAGGCGGGGGAGCCCGGAGTAGGCATGTTGCGGATCACCACAAACTGCTGACCCATGGTCCAGAAGTTAGAAACCAACCAGTAGGTCATAACACCCAGTGGGAAGGTAACTCCTGAGACCAAGAACACCAGTGGCAATACGTAAAGCAAGATCTTCTGCGTCTGCATGAACTGACTGTTCGCGACATCAGGGTTCTGGTTCTTTGCCATGATCTGCTTCTGCGTGATGAACTGCGAAGCGCTCATGAGCACGATCATGATTCCGGCGAGAATCTTGACGTTTAGGTCATCGCTGGAGAAGAAGGTCGCGGACAGCTTGGCACCAAATATCTCTGCCTGCGAGAAGGAGAGCGCGAGGTTGGCATCCAAGAGGCCCACGCCGGCCTTGTTTTGCTGGGAGTCGTTTAGCACGAAGAACAAGCCCATGAAGATCGGCATCTGAAGCAACAGCGGCAAGCAGGAGCTAAAGGGGTTGGAGCCAGTGCGCTTGTAGAGCTCCATCTGCTCTTTTGCAAAGCGCTCACGAGAGTCGCGATCCGTCTTACCCTTGTACTTTTTCTGAAGCTTCTGGAGCTCTGGCTGCACCAACATCATGTTTCGCTGAGACTTGATTTGCTTTACAAAAACAGGAATCAGGGCCGCACGAACCACTAGCACGAGGCCGACGATTGAGAGAACCCAGGAGGCTCCCGAATTAAAGTCCAGGCCCGCCGCGGTGAACAGGGTGTGGAAGGAAACCAGAATTAGCTCGATGAGCCATTTGATGGGCCAGAGTAGATCCACGATTACCTCTGTTTTCTTTCAAGAACGGGACTTACAAATCCTAGCTGTCCAACGGC
>CAXNHX010000115.1:0-3259 GCA_964202305.1 Aquiluna sp. | reverse complement strand
GTGGGCTGGAATACGGCCACCGATCTCGAAGATCTCGGTCTGAGCGGCAGCGCTTCCGATGTACTCACCTAGGAACTTGTTTACGTACAGTGGGTCATCAGTCTGGCTGGAGATGAAGAAGCCCTGAGCTCCAAGGAACTGGCTGGCTGGCTGTCCGCCAACGGAAGGCAGTGAGTAGATCTCGTAGCCATCCTCGCCTAGACCCTCAGCAATGCTTGGGGCTGCCCATGGACCAGTGATCCAGCAGGCAAGTTCGCCCGACTTGATCGCAGCCTCGGCGGTTCCGTAGTCCATGAAGGAGAAGGTGTCACCGTTAGCAGCAAGCCACTCAGCGAACTCGAATCCGCCCTCGCTGCCCATACCCAGGGTCGAGGTGTAGGAGCCGTCAGCGTTCTGCTCGAATACTGGAGCACCGAACGAGGTCTGGATGTAGTACATGTGGTAAGGGTCGCCACCGTCTGCGCTCATCGCGATCTCGACGCCAGCTTCCACTACCTCTTCCCAGGTTGCAGGCTGAGTAGGAACTAGCTCGCTGTTGCAAACTAGGCCGATGTTCTCAACACCGAATGGAAGGCCGTACAGCGCGCTGTCGTATGAGAAAGCAGCAAGAGCGTTTGGACGGAAGTTGTCGGTAACGGCACCAAGCTCAACTGGGGCGATTGCTCCAGCAGCTACAAGTGCTCCGGTCCAGTCGTGTGCACCAACCAAAAGGTCTGGTCCCTCGCCGGTTGGGATGGCAGTGATCGCCTCGTCGCGAATCGAACCAAAGTCCTTGATCACGAGTTCAACTGCAATGCCGGTGTCAGCCTCAAACTGAGCTGCCACTCCCTCAAGGGAGGCACCCGACTTGTCGTCGACCCAAACGGTTAGGGTCTCAATGGCTGGAGCCTGCTCGGCTGGAGCCTCGCTGGTCTCAGTTGCGGTTGCGGCTGGTTCGGCTTCCTCAGAAGCGGCACAACCGGATAGAACTAGCGCTGATGCCGCGGCTACTGCGCCGAGGGCAAACAGGCTGCGCTTAGTTGATTTCAATGGAGCACCTTTCAGTGTCTGAATAGATTTATTTCGCCTGCAAGAGGCAAGCCCTATAAGTTCACGCCGTATTCAATTCTTGGTCAAACTTGTAAGCGTTTACACACATAACGACTTTGTAACAACGGGGAATTTTGGGGTATGGCTAACAAATCCTTGCAAGCGTTTACAGCCTTTTGCAGTCTGATCAAAGTGACAAATAAAATCCAAATCCTTTGGGTCGGTGAGGATTTAGGGCTCAGACCATTTCCCGCCCTAAGCTTTCTGCCATGTCCCAAACTCCAAATGCAATTCAGGCTGGCCACGAGTGGTGGCGCTCAGCAGTTATCTATCAGATCTACCCCCGCTCCTTTGCTGATGGCAACGGCGATGGCATGGGTGACATCCCAGGGATCATCTCTCGCCTGGATGCATTGCAGGAGTTGGGTATTGATGCGATTTGGTGTTCGCCATTTTTCAAGTCCCCCCAGAAGGACGCTGGCTATGACGTCTCTGACTACCGCGATATCGATCCGCTTTTTGGAACACTCAGCGACTTTGATGATCTCGTAGCAGAGTCAAAAAAGCGTGGCATAAAAATAATTGTCGATTTGGTGCCAAACCACTCATCCTCAGAACACCCTTGGTTCCAAGCCGCACTCGCGGCTGGGCCCGGCTCGAAAGAGCGCGAGCGCTACATGTTCCGCGATGGCAAGGGTGAGAGAGGTGAGCTACCTCCAAACAACTGGGAATCGGTATTTGGTGGAGCAGCGTGGACCCGCGTTCCTGATGGCCAGTGGTACCTGCACATCTTCGACTCCTCACAACCGGATTTCAACTGGGACAACCGAGAGGTCCGAGAAGAGATCAAGTCGGTGCTCAGGTTCTGGCTCGATCGCGGTGCTGCGGGGTTCCGCATCGACGTTGCGCACGGACTGGTAAAGGCCGAGGGACTGCCAGACCTGGTGGAAATCAACACCACCATGAGCGGCGAAGCTGGTGAAAAACCAAAGGATCGAGTCTCTCCTCACCCATTCTGGGGTCAAGAGGGCGTGCATGAAATCATTCGCGAGTGGCGCGAGGTCGTCGATGAATACGACGACCGAATCATGGCCGCTGAGGCTTGGGTAATGCCACTCAGCAGGATGGCCAAGTGGACACGCTCCGACGAGTACCACCAGGCATTCAACTTTGGTTACCTCGAAACCCCGTGGGATCGCGACAAACTCGAGGCAGTTATCGATGAGTCACTCAAGGAGTTTGGAGCCGTTGGAGCACCAAGCACCTGGGTGCTCTCGAATCACGATGTCATTCGCCATGCGACTCGCTTCGCCTATGACAAGGTTCCAAAGCAGGGCGATGGAATCGGACCTGACTATCCGCAACCGGATACTGAACTAGGTCTCAAGCGAGCCCGCGCGGCAAGCGCCTTCATGCTCGGCCTTCCCGGAGGTGCTTACCTTTATCAGGGTGAGGAACTAGGTCTTCCCGAGCACACCATGCTCGAAGGTCAGTATCGACAAGACCCAACCTATTTCCGCACTAAGGGTCAGCGCGTGGGCCGCGATGGCTGCCGAGTCCCAATTCCATGGGAGGCCGATAAGCCAGCGTTCGGCTTCAGCACCGCGGGCGACACCTGGCTGCCGCAACCAGCTGCCTATGCCAACTATTCTCGTGACCTGCAGGTTGGAGTGGCCGGTTCCACCCTCGAGCTCTACAAGCGATTGCTGAAATTGCGCAAGCAATTCGCATTGGGACATGGAACCTTCGGGTGGCATGACGCGACTACTGCAACAGCCTTGGGCTTCGTGAACTCCAGTGTGCTGGTTCTAGCAAACCTTGGTGTTCAAAGCATCAAGATTCCTGCTGGAGAGGTGCTGGTCAGCTCGCAGACCGACCTCGCTTCGGGTGAGCTTGAGCAAGACCAGGTTGTTTGGATAAAGCTCTAAATGCCCCTGCATGCGATCACTCCAGGTTCTGAGTGGTGGCGCTCTGGTGTCATCTACCAGATATATCCGCGCTCTTTCGCGGATAGCAATGGCGATGGCATGGGCGATCTCAAGGGGATTACAAAGCGCCTTCCCAAGCTCCATGAGCTCGGCGTTGACGCAATCTGGCTGAGCCCGTTCTATCGCTCCCCCCAAAAGGATGCCGGCTACGACGTCAGCGACTACCGGGATGTGGATCCGCTGTTTGGGGATCTGACTGACTTCGATCGCATGCTCGAGAAGGCCCATGAGCTGGGTCTGAG
>CAXNHX010000114.1:0-3284 GCA_964202305.1 Aquiluna sp. | reverse complement strand
GTGAAGGAGACACTTGCCCGTTTTCCAGAGGCCAGCATCAGGTTCTGCTCGATCTCAGGGGTGTGACGATGTACTCCCCCGACTCCGTAGGCGCGAGCAGAACCTAGTAGCTCGCTGGCTAGCAGATCAGCGCGAAGCGCTCTTCCGGCACCTGAACTGCCGACCGAAAGCACGCTCACAATGTCGTCCGGTTCAATTAGCCCTGCCGTAAGTCCCGGTGCCAATGCGAGCGATATTGCGGTTACGTTGCAGCCGGGGATAGCAATCCGGCGAGCCTCACGAAGCCGACCACGAAGCTTGCCACCATCTGCGAGAGTGAGCTCAGGCAGGCCATAGGGCCAGGTTCCTGCGTGCGGAGTCTTGTAGTAGGCCTCCCATGCCTCGGGGCTCTGGAGTCTGAAATCGGCTCCGCAATCTAAAGCCATGACGTGCGGGGGAAGCTGCTCAGCAAGTTCAGCGCTCTTGGTGTGCGGAAGAGCGAGAAACACCACTTCGTGACCAGCCAGGTTCTCCTTGGTGGTTTCTAGCAGCATCCGGTCTTTGAACTCCGGGATGTGTGGGTGAAACTTTCCGAGCTTCTCCCCGGCATTGCTATTCGCGGTGACATGGCCGAGATCCAGCATTGGGTGAGCGGCGATTAGGCGCAATAACTCTCCGCCGACGTAACCGCTCGCGCCTGCGACTGCAACCTGAATGCTCAATTTGCCCTCAGTTCTGCGCCGTGGTTTTTGCTCGCGAGAGCAACTGCCGCATCCCTGGCAAGTGTTGCCTCAGCTTGAGTAAGGGTTTTGTCCTTGGCGCGGAAGCGCAGGGCAAAGGTCAAAGACTTCTTGCCGTCGCTAACTCCCTGGCCGCGGTAATCGTCTGTGAGTCTGATGTCCTCCAGCAGGTCACCGGCACCCTCTCGAAGAGTTTTTAGAAGGGCTGAAGCTGGAACTGAGCTGTCAACCACAAGCGAAACATCCTGCGTTGCTGCCGGCATTGGGTTCACCTCACCTGCCTGAACAGTCTCGGGTGCGAGCGCAAAGATCGAATCGAGATTGAGCTCAAAGACTCCCACCCTGCGCGGAAGGTGATTTTCCTGGGCAATGTCCGGGTGCAACTCTCCCACGACCCCTACGACGTTTCCACCGACTAGGACCTTGGCACTTCGTCCGGGGTGATAACCCGGGACTGTCTCTTGAACCAAGTCGACAGTTGCTCCCGACAGCTTCGCAACCAGTTCGACCGCAGCAACCATCTGCGGATAGCCGGCTTCCAAAGCTGGGACAGAAAGTTCGCCAACAAGCCATTCACCGAGGCACAAACCCGCAATGTGGCGAGGTTGCGCCGGGATGGAGTCATTCAAAGCCTTGAGCTGATCGGCGCTCGGCCTTACATTTCCAACCGGCAAAGAGGTCACCTTGGCTCCTGGAGCGTCCAGGAAAGCCGATCCCTCTTCAATGAGAGCGAGGCTGGTAAACCCACGCGAAAGATTGCGGCTGGCGGCCTGAATAAGGCCAGGGATCAGGCTCCTGCGCAGCTGTGAGCGCTCGGACTGAATTGGATTCTCTAGCTCAACACCCTCAACACCTGCAAACGCCTGGTTCTCATCCCCCGAGACAAACGGGTAGTTCAGAACCTCAACAAACCCAGCCCCGGTCAAGGCACCAAGCACGCGACGACGATACTGCTGGCGCGCGGTGAAGCCGCGACCAGGAGGTGCAACGGGAATTGTCGCTGGAATCTTGTCGTAACCGACCAGTCTGGCTACCTCTTCAACCAAGTCGGTCTTGTGCCTTAGGTCAGGGCGCCATGAGGGAACGGTTACCCGCACCGAATCTCCCGCAATTTCCACCTGAGCGCCAATGGCCTCAAGGCTCGAGACGATATCAGTTGTTAAGTACTCGACACCGACATACTTCGTGGGGAATGACAGTTCCATTTCCAGAGTGAGGCTTGGCAATACCTGATTTACCTCAGCTCCCAGGCCACTTAGCTTGCCACCGGCCAGCTCAATCAGAAGCTCGGCGGCACGGGTAGCTGCGTATGGTGCTAGTTCCGGGTCTACTCCACGCTCAAAGCGCTTCGAGGCCTCGGAAGGAAGCTTGTGACGGCGGGCTGAGCGCGCAATTGAAATGGGGTCAAAGACCGCGGCCTCCAAGATGATTGCCGTGGTGCCATCAGACACTTCGGTGCTCGCACCACCCATGACACCTGCCATGCCGATTGGTCCAGATTCGTCGGTGATGAGCAGATCTTCAGCGTCTAGGTCTCTGACTTTTCCGTCGAGTGTCTCCAACTTTTCGCCCGGCTTCGCTCTGCGAACGCTGATTCCACCTTTTAGTTTCGCTGCGTCGTAGGCGTGGAGAGGTTGACCCAGCTCCAGCATTACGTAATTGGTGATGTCCACCGCAATCGAAATTGATCGCATTCCAGCAAGCTTCAGCCTGAGCTTCATCCACTCCGGCACACTGGCCTTGGCATCGATTCCCTCAACACCCAAAAGCACGAATCTCGAACATCCCTGCACACCGTGAATGGGTGCCGAGTCCTCGACCTTGAGGGCGAAGCCCGAACCAGTTGCAACAGCAATCTTGCTCACTGGATCAACAAACTTATTGCCTGTAGCGTGCGAGAACTCCCTCGCTACCCCACGCATTGAAAGGGCGTAGCCGCGATCTGGAGTCACATTGATTTCTGCCGCAGACTCGTCAAGCCCCAGCAGCTTTATTGCATCGGTGCCAACCTCCGCGTCGACTCCAATTTCGCTCAAGCGCAGAATGCCATCATGCTCATCGCTCAAGCCAAGCTCTCGAGAGGATGCAATCATGCCGTCCGAGACGTGGCCGTAAGTTTTGCGAGCGGCAATGCCAAAGCCGCCCGGTAGCTCAGCGCCAGGAAGTGTGACCACGACCTTGTCGCCAACAAAGAAGTTGCGAGCGCCGCAAACGATTCCACGAATCGCCTCGTCACCCGAGGTTGCAACACGAACCTGACACCAGCGAATGGTCTTGCCATTTGCCTGTGGCTCCTCGACGAACTCCAGGACCTCACCAACAACGATTGGACCCTTCAGCTCACCGCCGACAAAACCTTCTTCTTCAAGACCAACGCGCACCAGCTGCGCCATCACATCGTGCGGGGTTAGGTGCTTGCCAAGGTCAACGTGCTCGGCTAGCCAACTCAGTGGGACCTTCATCTAGATCACCGACCCGAACTGCTCCGAGAAGCGCACGTCCGCCTCGACCATGTCGTGCATGTCGGTAACGCCGTTTCGGAACATCAGTGTTCTTTCGATACCC
>CAXNHX010000113.1:0-3290 GCA_964202305.1 Aquiluna sp. | reverse complement strand
GCGGACATGGCCGAGGTGTTTTGCGCAGCTCCCTGGGCGAGTACGAATAGTGGCTCCTGCGCAGCTTGTGGAAGTGACAGCGAGGTAACAGCCAGACCAACAATCGATAGCGAGGCGGCCGCCATGGTGAGTCTTGCAATGCGGAAGCTGGTAAACCGTGAGGGTTTACCTAACGCAGCCTTGGCAACCACCCCCTCGTTCAGGGTCGTTGAGGTTGCGGCTGGGTCCGCTTTGGCTAGTCGCTGCCTAAGTTCAAGTTCTTCGTTCATGTCTGGGTTATGTAGCGGGTTCAGCGTTTATTACATCCAGTTGTGATCGAAGATTCGTGCGTGCTCTCGAGAGCCTAACGTTTGCTGCATTCTCGGAGATTTCCAGCACCTTCGAGATTTGATTCACTTCCAGCCCTTCAAAGGACCAGAGAGCGAGCACCTCTTGATCCTTGGGGGAAAGCTTTCCCCATGCTTGAGACCGTGTGAGGTCTGCGACCGCAATCGACTCTGAGCTTGGCTCAGCAAAAGGCTCCTGGAGTGTGCTAAAAATGCGCGTCCTGCCGCTGGTCTTTCTGTAGTGATTCGAGATCAGGTATCGAGCGCTTTTGTATAGCCAGGCCAGCTCCATGCCCGCAGGAATTTGAGATCGTTTCGACCATGCCAACTCGAAGAGGTCCGACGCAATGTCCTCAACTTCACTGGAGGCGACACGACGGGACAAGAACTTCGAAACTTCAGGCAACAACGCGCGAAAAACGGCGTTGAACTCTTCTGGTGACATTAGACCTCCAGATATTCAATGTAGCGAGGTCTTCAGAATTTTCAGGGACGTCGGAAGCAGCCGGGAGCATGGTCTTGAATCATCCCCGTTGACTGCATCAGCGCATACATGGTTGTGCTGCCGACAAAGCCGAATCCAAGTTTTCGCAGCTTCTTACTCATTGCATCCGATTCGGAACTGGTTGCTCTCCAAGCAAAGTCCTTGGCGGGCGTCAAGGCAACCCTTGGTGCGAAGGACCAAAGCAGTTCGGTGAGATCAAGGTTCTGATCCAGGACGACTCGAGCGTTCCTAATTGCCGAGTTGATCTTGGCTCGATTCCGGATGATCGAAGAGTCTTGCATCAAAACTTCAACATCCGAATCGTTCATGGCAGCAACTCTCTCCACATCGAAGCCATGGAAAGCGTTGCGAAACCCCTCGCGTCGCTTCAGTATGGTGAGCCAGCTCAGTCCTGCCTGGAAACCCTCGAGACAGATACCCTCGAAAAGCGCAGCTTGGCCGGTTGTTTTGGTGCCCCACTCCTGGTCGTGGTAGTCACGGTAGGTGAGGTCATCGTTAAGCCAACCGCATCTGGTCAAACCATCATCGAAGGTCTTGGTCAAAATCATCGGTGCTGGATTCCCTCATGGTTGAGCAGCCAGAGCTTGGTCTTGATACCCTCACCACCGGAGTAGCCGGTAAGGGACTGGCTACTTCCCAGCACTCGATGGCAGCCAATCAAGATGGGCACTGGATTCGCCCCGACTGCACCACCAACGGCTCGAGCGGCCATCGGTTTGCCAAGCTCGGCCGCGATTTCACCATAGCTGAGCTTCTCGCCGTGTCCGATCTGCGCGACTTGATCCCAAACCGACCTTTGAAAGTTTGTGCCCTCAAGATCAAAGGGCACGGAGAATTCCTTACGGCTTTGTTGAAAGTACTCTTCGAGCTGCTCGGCCGCAGTCGCTGCATGCTCACTGGCCAACTTGGAGTTCTCAAAAGCTGTGCGCTGCTTACCGCTGGCCACGATCTCAAGATCAGCAATGCCCCTATCGGTGGCTCCAATTGCCACCTTTCCAATTGGTGTGTCGATGATTTTGACTGCCTGAAGTGAACTCATGTGCTCCATTGTGCCGATAGCTATCGGCTTATAAACCCCATTCAGAGAATCTGTGGAAAACTCAACTTTTCCACAGGTCTCATGCTTGCGCACCCCTGTTTCTGGGTTTGAGGGCATTGTGTTGATATGAGTTTGAACTACTTTTACCCGTTCCTGGGCTATGGCTTAATCCTCCTGGGAGCAAATGGCAACCCGGTGCCACTAGCGATCGGCCTGATAACCATGTTGGTGTGGTGGGTGAATCAGGAGCGAAAGAGAATTGATCCTCAAGGGGAAGTAAGGTTTCGAGGAGGTCGGGTCTGGATTGGAAACCATCGGCTTGGTCTGTTTCCCGTCCTCTGGGGGACTGAGATAAGGAACATTGTTTACGCGGCTGCATTCGAACCCGACCCACTTGAAGGGCTCGATCCGGATGAGTACTTTCTCGAGCAAATCGGTATCACTCGACTGGGAAAACCGGTACAGCAACCGATCAACCAGAATCAACCACACGCCATAGTTATCGGCCCCTCCGGAGCTGGTAAAACCGAGTTGATAAAACTCATCGCAGCTCAATATGGGGGAGAGCTCTGGGTCATTGACTTTAGTGGCGGACGGGGCTTTGTGAGTTTTCCCCAAGTGAGAGCCCTAATCACCCCGGATGACCTCAGGTCAATTCCAAAGCTGCATGAGCGGCTGCTCGAGCGCTCGGTAACTCAGGCAAATCGAAACTTCCTGCTAGTTGTCGACGGTATTGCCGATGCACTCTGCGTTCCGGAATTAGAGCGGATACTCAACTCTGTGATTGCGAGTGGCAGGTCCTCCAACACGATGCTGCTAGCAACCGCCCAAACCCTGAGTGCCGTGCCTCGTCAGCTGTGGGTCAACTGCTTCAATCGAATCTCCCTCAGGGCAGATCCAATCGACAGAGCGCAGCTGGGTTTTAGCGGGGTGGGCCCCAGCCGCTTTTCCGAACTACTACCGGCTGAACTCATTCAGGGCACAGCACAGACAGCCTTTGGTTTTCCCGTGGGGATTAGGCATGAAAAAACCGCCTCGGCGACATCCGAGGCGGTCAATCCATTTCTAGTTAGAGTTTCGACCAGGCCTCAGTGAGAACCTTGCGCAATATTTGCTCCAGCTCATCAAACTCCTTGGGACCAATGGTCAAAGGTGGAGCGAGTTGGACCACGGGGTTTCCTCGATCGTCTGCTCGACAGTAGAGCCCCTCAGCCCAGAATGCGCCTGGCAGGAAGCCCCGGAGAATCTTCTCGGCCTCTGCGGGAGTGAGGGTCTCCTTGGTCTTCTTGTCTTTCACAAGCTCGATTGCGAAGAAGTAGCCATCACCTCGCACATCTCCAACGATTGGGAGATCATGCAACTTTTCTAGGGTCTTTCTGAAGATCGGTGAGTTCTTGTTCACGTTCTCAACGATCTTCTC
>CAXNHX010000112.1:0-3331 GCA_964202305.1 Aquiluna sp. | reverse complement strand
AGCCATTAGCTCGGGGAGGTCACCGCTTGTAAGTTCACGAATTTCCATCAGCCGGTCACCCGCTTGCCTTTGGAGGGAGAGACGTCGGCGGAACGCAAATAGAGTGCGCTGACATCGCTCAGGTCTAGCCCACTCGCGAGCGCCGCAAGTGCGAACTCGCCTAGCATCACAGCATCACAGCCCTTGGTGATGTGCTGAAAGCCCCCTGGGATTGCTAATGCTTGTGGAGCGATCACCTCGGGTCCCTCAACTCGATCGCCGGCAGAGTACTTCGCATAGAACAGCTCCCCGCGCTTGGCATCGGTTGTGACCACCAGATCGCCGGACTCAGAATGCGCAATGGCATCCAGCACCATCACCCCGTGAAGTTTTAGCTTCAGAGTTCTGGCGAGTGAGATTCCCGCCGCCATCCCCACGCGAAGACCGGTGTACGGAGCGGGTCCCCTACCAATCACGACATCGGTCAGTTCGCTAGCCGTGATGCCGGCGGCAACCAGGGCATCACTAATGGCCTGCCCGATGTTTTCCGCATGACCAAAGGGGTCCTCGAAGTCAGCGCGACTCATTAGTTCGCTGCCCCTAAAAACTGCAGCTGAGGTGCCGGAGGAAGAGTCAATCGCCAATAGCAATGTCGACTCCTTCCCATCGCGGACCCACCGAAGTCAACTCCACCTCGCGAACATCGTCGTCTCGCGTGCGATCAATCTTGAGCTTTAGGTAGCTAGCGACCTGCGCATCTAGGAAGTCTCTAGGCCACTCGATTACGACAATCGAGCGCTCAAAGTCGATGTCTAAGTCATCGAGTTCGACAGCGGATCCAAGGCGATAGGCATCGACGTGAACCAGCTGAGGTCCGGCCTCAGTCCGATGCGTTCTTGCAAGGACAAAGGTTGGAGACTGCACCGTGCCCTTCGCTTTTAAGCCCTCACCAATGCCGCGGGTGAGGGTGGTCTTCCCTGCACCAAGCTCGCCTTCAAGCAGCACAACATCTCCCGCCTTGAGATAGCGAGAGAGCTGAGCACCCAAAGACTCCATTTGCTCGGGTGAACTAATGGTGAGCGTTGTCAATCTTTGAAGACCCTCGCGGCCCTGCCGCCAATTCTTGTGATGACCTCGTAGTTGATGGTCTTGGCACTGTGTGCGAGGGCATCAACGCTCGGCTCTCCCTGTTTCGGATCACCGAAGATGACGACATCGGTGCCAATTGGAATCTCCTGATCCCCAACCTCGACGACGAACTGATCCATCGCGATCCTGCCTACGATCGGATAGCGCTTGCCCAAGATAAGGACATCAGCCCCCTCCGAAATGCGCGGCATGCCCTCGGAGTAACCAAAGGGAACCAGCACGAGATTGGTTGCTCGCTCTGCGACATAGCGATAGCCATAGGAAACTCCCTGGCCCGCCTGTACTCGCTTGAACCCTGCCGACTCCGCAACTACTCGCATGGCGGGCCTAAGTTCGATTTCGGTCAAATCTCTATCTTCAAAGGGGTTTTGCCCGTAGAGCAGTAGTCCCACCCTTGCCATGTCGTAGTCAAAGTCCGAATACGCAAGCGCTGCGGCGGAGGCGGAGAAGTGGGTCTGGAAATCCTGAATACCCATGGACTTGGCAAGGGCAATCGCCTCATCAAACTTGGTGCGCTGTTTGAGGTCTTCAGACAGAGAGGTGTTTGCAAGATGAGAGAAGACGCCAACCACATTCATTTTTGCGGCCAGCTCAAAAGCCGCTTCCCAGTCGCTCTTAATGAATCCTTCGCGGCCAAGACCGGAGTCAATAATTAGGTGAATTTTGTGATCGGCATCAAGAGCACGCAAGACATCGAGGTTTGAAACCCCAATCTCGATATCCAGTTCCTTAGCAAGTTGGAAGTCATCGGTTGGGAGCACGAGCCAGCAAATCAGGCGCGACTTGATACCGGCCGCCCTGAGCTCTAGTGCCTCATCGAGATCGGCCGTCGCCAGCACATCGACACCGATGGATTCCAGGGCCTGCGCAACCTCGTGCATGCCGTGCCCGTAGGCATTAGCCTTCACAACAGCCATAACTTGCTTGCCAGCAAGTTGCTTCTTCAGCTCCTGGTAGTTGTGCTTGATGGCACCTAGGTCGATCTCAATCCTGCGCATCTAGTTAGCCTCCAGCACGACCATTGCGATTGCAACAGATGCATCGTGAGAAATTGAGAGCCAGCTCTTGTCCACCCCGTGCTCAAACATGCGAATGGCGGTGCGCCCGTGAAACTGGAAGATGGGTTTGCCCAGTTCGTTGTTGGCGACCTCAACCTCATTCCAGGTGAGGAGTTTGGGATCCCCGAGCGCCTTCGCTAGCGCCTCTTTGGCGGCAAACCTGCCGGCCAAAGACTGCTGAGGGAGTTGCTTTTCTGTTCGGTAGAAGAGTCGATCAGCAAGGTTTGGGGTTCGCTCCAGAGAGGCGCTCAGCCTCTCGATAGAGCAGACGTCAGTTCCAATCCCAATAATCACTACTCAACCGTGACGCTCTTAGCTAGGTTTCTTGGCTGGTCAACGTCCAGTCCCTTGGCGGTTGCCAGTTCCATGGCGAACACCTGAAGCGGTATGACGCTGAGCTGGGCAGCCATGAACGGGTGAGTCTGTGGGATATAGAAGACCTCGTCCGCATAGTTTGCAACCTCTGCATCACCCTGCTCGGCAATCGCGATGACCTTGGCACCACGAGCCTTGATCTCCTGAATGTTTGAGATTACCTTGGGCTGCAGAGAGCCCGGGGTGTTCTTGGCAGGCACAATTACGATGACCGGCTGACCCTGATCGATAAGGGCGATTGGACCGTGCTTGAGTTCACCGGCAGCGAAGCCTTCGGCGTGGATATAGGCAAGCTCCTTGAGCTTGAGAGCACCTTCGAGGGCGATTGGGAAACCAACGTTTCGACCCAGGAACAGTATCGACTTTGCATTTGAGAGCTCCTTGCCAAGCTCTTTCATGCGACCCACCGAGTCGAGCACTTCCTTGACGCTGCGTGGCAGCTTGAGAAGCTCTTGACCAAGCTCATTGAGCTCCGGTTGCGGCATCGACTTGCGAAGTGATGCCAGGGCAAGGGCAACTAGCTGACCCGCGGTGATCTGCGCTGTGAAGGCCTTGGTGGATGCAACCGCAACCTCGGGACCAGCGTGGGTATAAATCGTCGCATCGGCTTCCCGGGCAAGAGTTGCACCCTGGGTGTTGCAGATTGCTAATACCTTTGCGCCGCGCTCCTTGGCATAGCGAGTGGCCATGAGGGTGTCCATCGTCTCGCCGGACTGGCTAATCGCAATGATCAGGGTGTTCTCGGTGATGATCGGATCGCGATAGCGGAA
>CAXNHX010000111.1:0-3345 GCA_964202305.1 Aquiluna sp. | reverse complement strand
ATGATCGTGGATCTGATTCGCAATGACCTCTCAATTGCTTGTGAGCCTTCTTCGATCCGAGTCGAGTCCTTGTTGGCGGTAAAGACTTATTCCACCTTGCATCAGCTGGTGTCAGATGTTTCAGGAGAGCTCCGCAGCGATAAAAGTGGCAAGGATGCTCTACTAGCGCTTTTGCCGGGCGGTTCGATGACTGGAGCTCCCAAACTCAGTGCAATAGAGATTCTCTCTGGTCTCGAGGTGGGTTCTCGGGGCGGCTACTCAGGTGGTATCGGCTGGATAGATGCGAACTGGAACATGGATCTAGGGATGGTTATCCGGACTGCAGTGTTCGCAGAGAATCGTGTCAGCATAGGAATTGGCGGCGGAATCACCTCTGATTCCATCCCGGAGGCCGAGCATGACGAGATCGTTCTCAAGTCCAACGCACTTGTTCGCACCCTTGGTGCGCAGGTGAGTTGGTAACCTAATGCTTCGAACGTTTTTGAGGTAACCATTGAGCACTGAGTATGACATCGCGCAGATTCAAGAGCGCTGGTTGCCTATTTGGGACAAGCTGAAGCCTTTCGATTCCTCGAAGGCTGAAGACGCTCGTCCAAAGAAGTATGTCTTGGACATGTTTCCCTATCCCTCTGGTGATCTGCACATGGGGCATGCGGAAGCATATGCCTTGGGCGATGTGGTTGCGAGGTACTGGCTACAGCGCGGTTACAACGTCATGCACCCAATTGGCTGGGACGCCTTTGGCTTGCCCGCTGAGAACGCTGCTATAAAGCGAGGTTTAGACCCCAGAGGCTGGACCTACGAGAACATTGAGCAGCAAAAGTCTTCAATGCGACGCTATGCCTGCAGCTTTGACTGGGATCGCGTTCTGCAAACCTGTGATCCGATTTACTACCAATGGAACCAGTGGCTTTTTCTGCAGTTTTACAAGCGGGGACTGGCCTACCGCAACAACTCAAATGTTAACTGGTGTCCAAGTTGTCAGACCGTACTTGCCAACGAGCAGGTGGTACAGGGTCTTTGTGAACGCTGCGACTCGCAGGTGACCAAGAAAGCACTCACCCAGTGGTATTTCAAAGTCACCGATTACGCCGATCGCCTATTGGATGACCTGAACAGCCTCGAGGGTGCATGGCCCTCGAAAGTACTCACGATGCAGCGCAATTGGATCGGGCGATCCATAGGCGCCAACGTAGATTTCGAGATTGAGGGGCGAAAAACCCCGGTCACGGTTTTCACCACCAGGCCCGACACCCTTTATGGTGCGACCTTTATGGTCGTGGCGGTTGATTCCGACCTCGCCAGCGAACTGGTCGTGGACTCTCCTGCCGAGGTTCGAATGGCATTCCACAGCTACTCTGAGAAGACCAAGCAGGCTAACGACATTGAGCGCTTGGCAACTGATCGCGAGAAGTCCGGCATCTTCCTCGAGCGTTACGCCATAAACCCCTTGAACGGTGAGCGGCTACCAATTTGGGTTTCAGACTACGTGCTTGCCGACTACGGGACTGGTGCGATTATGGCCGTTCCCGCGCACGACCAGCGCGACCTCGATTTCGCGAAAGCTATGGATCTTCCGATCCGTGTAGTGGTTCAGACTGACGAGGACCCCGTTGAAACCGGCATAGCCACCACCGGTGATGGGCTACTCGTCAACTCCGGAGAGCTTGATGGGCTTTCTAAGACCGAAGCAATCCAGAGGGCAATCGAGATTCTGGAGACCCGCGGAACAGGCATCCGTGCCAAGAACTTCAGGTTGCGCGACTGGCTTATCTCTAGACAGCGATACTGGGGAACGCCAATCCCAATCATTCACTGTGCAGCGTGTGGTGAGGTCGCGGTGCCCGAGGATCAACTACCTGTTGAGTTGCCGAGCAGTTCGGGGTTGGACCTGCAGCCAAAAGGCACGTCACCGTTGGGCGCTGCTGATGAATGGGTCAATGTTTCTTGTCCCAAGTGTGGGGGAGCCGCAAGGCGTGACTCCGACACAATGGACACCTTCGTGGATAGCTCCTGGTACTTCCTGAGGTTCCTCGACCCCAATTCCACCGAGGTGCCATTTGACTCGTCCAAGGCCAAGCAGTGGGCGCCGGTTGATCAATATGTGGGCGGTGTCACGCACGCCATCCTTCACCTGCTCTACGCACGATTCTTCACGAAGGTCCTACACGACATGGGTCTCGTGGACTTCGAGGAGCCCTTCACGAGGTTGTTGAACCAGGGAATGGTCTTGATGAACGGTTCTGCGATGAGCAAGTCGCGCGGAAACCTTGTGAGGCTCAGCGAACAGCTCGATGAGCACGGCGTGGACGCAATTCGACTCACGATGTCCTTTGCTGGACCTCCAGAAGACGACATCGACTGGGCTGACGTGTCACCAGCAGCCGCATCCAAATTTTTGGCGAGAGCGTGGCGCATCGCGAAAGATGTTTCCTCGGAGGCCGGGGTTGATGTGTCAACTGGCGACAGGGAACTGCGCAAACAGACGCACTCGTTCTTGAGGGCTTTTGGCGATGCAATCGAAGGCTTTAAGTTCAACGTGGGTGTTGCCAAGGTGATGGAGCTGACCAATGCTCTGCGCAAGGCCATCGACGTTGGTGTCGGAGGTTCTGACCCTGCTGTTCGGGAGGGCGCAGAGGAGCTTGCAAAGGCACTTTCGCTCTACGCCCCATACGCAGCGGAGGAGATGTGGTCAGTTCTTGGCCACGAACCAAGCGTCGCACTGGCCGGTTTCCGTGAGGTGGACCAGAGTTTGCTGGTTGAAAGCGAGATTGTCGCTGTCATTCAGGTAAATGGAAAGTTGCGAGATAAGTTCAGTGTCTCTGTGGACATTACCGAGGACGAGCTTCGCAAGCTGGCAATGGACTCTGAAATGGTTCGCCGAGCCATCGGCCAGAGCGAGATAAAGAACGTCATCGTTCGAGCCCCAAAGCTTGTCAACATAGCCACCAGCTAGCCATTTCTCCCAAGATCTTCGCGAACACCCGAATAAGTGTCTGGTGAAACGCGATGCTCTGAGGCATGAACGCACTCTCTGAACTTATTAGCAACATCGAACCAGCCAAGCGAAAGCGACTTGGCGTTCTGGTTGTCCTGTTGTTTGCCGTTGCGGGTTTCTGGTTTTCCAATGCAAGTGCGCCAGAAGTTGAGCCCCCAGAGCAGGTGTTATCGGATGTGCTGGCCCCATCCACGTTCATGGTTCATGTTGCAGGTGCGGTGCAGGATCCAGGACTCTACGAACTTGAGGCTGGCGCGAGGGTTAGCGACGCCATCGAGATTGCGGGGGGCTTTGCGGATACGGCTTTGCAGTCGAGTGTAAATCTGGCACGAATGGTTTCTGATGGT
>CAXNHX010000110.1:0-3385 GCA_964202305.1 Aquiluna sp. | reverse complement strand
CGGTCTAGGATTGGAAGCGTGAATTTCCTCCTGAGCATTCCGTCTCCTGAAATCAGCTACATCGACCTAGGGCCGGTACGCGTCCATTTCTACGCACTATTCATCCTCACCGGCATCGTGATCGCCACCGTGTTGGCTGACTACCGACTCTCCCGCCGGGGTGCTGAAAAAGGTGTCTTTCTCGACATAGCGCTCTGGGCTGTGCCTTTTGGAATTCTTGGAGGTCGCCTCTTCCACGTCATCACCCACCCGCGCGACTACTTCTATGAGGGTGCCGACCTGCTGGCAATCTTCCGAATCTGGGAGGGTGGCCTTGCAATCTATGGGGCACTGATGCTTGGTGCCGTGGGTGTTTACATCGGTACTCGTCAGGCGGGTCTTAGGTTCCTCTCAGTTGCTGATGCGGTTGCTCCCGGAATCCTGATCGCGCAAGGAATTGGGCGAATAGGCAACTACTTCAACCAGGAACTCTTCGGTCTTCCCACGGACCTTCCCTGGGGGCTCGAAATCCCAAGCACAAACCGCGCATACCCCAGCGGCTTGCCTGAGGGGCTCACGTTCCACCCAACGTTTTTGTACGAGATGATCTGGAACATAACGGGCGCACTTGTGCTGATCTGGCTTGGAAACAAGCTCCGCTTGCAGTGGGGCAAGGTCTTCGCTCTCTATCTAGTCACATATTCGTTAGGACGAGTTTGGATAGAAAGTATCCGAATTGACCCAAGTGAGATTATTCTTGGACTACGCATAAATGTTTGGTCAGCGCTGATCGGCATTGCAGTAGGACTGATAATTTTCATCGTTCAATCGCGCCGACACCCCGGCCTAGAACCATCAGTCTTTATCCCAGGCAGAGAACCTGTCGAGGACGAGCCAGTCGAAGACAATCCGACAGCGAACAAAACTAACTAACGCTTTAATCTCGGGCCAATGAAGTCCCCTTTAGTGGAATTTGATTGGAGAGTGTCATGAGTGCAGTGAGCCCGTATACCCGGTTCAAGGTAGGTCCCGCCGCTCAGGGTCTATACAACCCAGAGAGCGAGAAGGACGCCTGCGGTCTTGCTATGGTCGCAACTCTTCGCGGCTATGCCGGACATGACATTGTCGACATGGCGCTTTCCTCGTTGCGAAACCTTGAACACCGCGGTGCAGTCGGCTCAGACGCCGGCACCGGTGATGGTGCAGGAATCTTGACGCAGATCCCAGACAAGTTTCTGCGCGAAGTTGTCAGTTTTGAATTACCAGAGGTTGGCTCCTATGGAGCGGGGCTGGTGTTCTTCGAAAAAGCAGCTCTCGAAGTCGACCGCAAGGCCTTCGAGGCCCTTGCCAAGGAAGAGCAGTTGCAGGTCCTGGGCTGGAGAGTTCCGCCCACCGACCCATCGGTGCTCGGAGACCAGGCACGCGATGCCATGCCAAGCATTGAGCAAGTGTTCGTTTCAGCACCCGACAAGGCAAAGGGCTTGGATCTTGAGAGAAGGCTGTTCAGGCTTCGTAAGCGCAGCGAGCGAGAAATCGGGATTTATCACCCCTCGCTGTCGATGCGCACCATTGTCTACAAGGGCATGGTCACTACTCTGCAGCTTGAGCCTTTCTTCCTGGACCTTTCTGACGAGCGCTTCGAGTCTCTACTAGCGCTGGTGCACTCTCGCTTTTCCACCAACACTTTCCCCTCCTGGCCACTGGCGCACCCTTTTCGCTTCATCGCTCACAACGGTGAGATCAACACCGTTAAGGGAAACGCGAACTGGATGGCCGCTCGTGAGTCCCTGCTTGAGTCAGAGCTGCTGGGGGACCTAGACCAGATCAAGCCCATCGTTACACCCGGTGCTTCCGACTCGGCTACCTTCGATGAGGTTCTTGAGCTACTGGTGCTATCAGGACGATCGCTGCCACACGCCATGATGATGATGATTCCGGGCGCCTGGGAGAAACAGCTCGACCTAGATCCCAAACTTCGTGACTTCTTCGAATACCACTCCATGATCATGGAACCATGGGATGGCCCAGCCGCCGTTGTCTTCACCGATGGCTCGGTGGTCGGCGCAACTCTAGACCGAAATGGCCTGAGACCAGGCCGCTTTGTCGTCACCGAAGATGGCTTCGTCATCCTCGCCTCTGAGATTGGCGTTGCGCACATCCCGGCAGACCGCATCGTTCGCAAAGGCAGGTTGCAGCCCGGCAAGATGTTCCTGATCGACACCGCCAAGGGTCAAATCATCGAGGATGATGAGATCAAGAGCGAGGTTGCGGCTCTAGAGCCCTGGGGTGAGTGGCTGGAATCCCAAAGAATTAACCTGCGCGACCTTCCTGAGCGTGAGCACGTGCGCTACTCATCGGCTTCGGTCAACAGGCGTCAACGAGTATTCGGTTACACCGAAGAAGACCTCAAGGAGTTCATCGCTCCCATGGCTCGCATGGGCCAGGAGCCGATTGGCGCGATGGGTACCGACACCCCGATTGCTGCTATCTCCGACCGTCCAAGACTCTTGTTTGATTACTTCACCCAGCAGTTTGCTCAGGTCACTAACCCGCCACTGGATGCGATTCGCGAAGAGGTCGTCACCTCTCTAACCACCAGCATTGGACCAGTTCTAAACCTGCTCGATGCAACCCCTGAGCACGCCAAGCAGCTGGTTTTGGACTACCCAATCTTGACCAACGATGAGCTTGCAAGAATCAAAAACATTCACCGTGGAAACAACATTGGCAAGGCCGTTACCATCAGTTGCCTCTACCGCGTGGACAATGGCGCCACCGCACTCGAGGGTCGCCTGACTGACATGGCTGGGGAGATTGATGCTGCGCTCGATGACGGCGCTACCTTCATCATCCTCTCCGATCGCGACTCGAACCGCGAGATGGCACCGATTCCATCGCTACTGAGCATCTCCGCGATGCACCACCATCTCATTCGCAAGGGAACCCGTTCCAGAGCTGGAATCGTTGTTGAGTGCGGTGATGCACGCGATGTGCACCACATGGCAACTCTGATTGGTTATGGAGCCTCAGGAATCAACCCCTACCTAGCTCTAGAAACCGCCGAGGACATGGTTATCCGAGGTTTGATTGAGGGCATCACTCCAGAGCGCTCCAGCAAGAACATGGTGAAGGCACTGGGCAAGGGTGTTCTAAAGATCATGTCCAAGATGGGAATCTCCACAATCGCTAGCTACGGCGGAGCCCAGTGTTTTGAAGCTATTGGACTCAGCCAGGAGCTTGTAGACAGATACTTCACCGGCACCATCACCAAGCTTGGTGGCGTGGGGCTTGAGATTCTGCACACCGAAATTGAGAAGCGTCACACCGCGGCATACCCGATTGAAGGCGCTTCCAGGGTTCACCTCCCGCTAGAGGTGGGTGGTGAGATGAAGTGGCGTCGCGAAGG
>CAXNHX010000109.1:0-3429 GCA_964202305.1 Aquiluna sp. | reverse complement strand
AGGGCAGGTCCCGGTAGAGCGCCGGCCTGGTTAAAGAGCAGGATGCCGTCGCGAAAAATCATCAGCGTTGGGATCGAGGAGATTCCAGCCATGCCGGCGAGCTGCTGCTCGGCCTCGGTGTCAACCTTCGCGAAGGTGATGTCGGGGTGCTCCTCAGATGCCTTTTCGAAGATTGGACCAAACATCTTGCAGGGTCCGCACCACTCGGCCCAAAAATCAACCAGGGTGATGCCTGATTGCGCGATGGTCGTTTCGAAGGTGTCGAGGGTGAGCTCCATTGTTGCCAAACTAATCAACTACCTTTACTTCTTTATCTTTGCGCGCGGTCTGCGCCAGCAGGATTCCTGCGATCACCACCATACTTCCCAGCGCTTGAGTGGCGCTAATCAGCTCCCCGAGCCAGAGCAGAGCAATCAGGGCTGCGGTGACGGTCTCCAGGGTTGCTACCACTCCAACCACGGTGGCGCTGAGGTGTCGTAGGGCCAGGTAGCTGAATGCCATCGGGAGGAATGAGCCGAAGATACCCATGAAGATCAGCAGCATCCAGAGGGGGGTATCAAAGCCCGAGAGGTTGCCACTGAGGTTTACAACGTCACTGAGTCGCCCAAAATCGAAGTTTCCAATGTCAGAGGCAAAGGAAAAGATGAGCGTGGAGATCCCCATGCCGTAGGCCATAACGACGTTGGTTGGAAGGTGACGTTGGATTCGCTCCCCGGTAATGAAGTAGGTGGTCAGTGACGCGGCAGCGGCAAACCCGAAGAAAACCCCAACTGGATCAAGCTGCGAATCCCAAACTTGTCCGACCACCGCAAGGCCACCAAGAACGAGGGCAGCGCCGAGCCAGATTTGACGCTTTACCTTTTCCTTGAAAAACACCAGGGCAATAATTGGCACCCAAAGTACCGCGGTGTACTCGATCAACAGCGCGACGCCAATTGGCAGGTATAGGACGGCCAGCGAGTAGGTCCACTGCAACATACCCACACCAACGATTCCGAGAAGAATGATTGAGGGGATGAGTCTTCTTGGAACCTTCAAGAGTTTGGGGTTTGCAATCAGTGCCCAAGTCAGGGCAATGAGCCCAGCTGAGAGTGACCTTACGAATACCACCATCTCGGCACTTATGCCCGATTCGATGATGACTTTGGTGGTGGAAGCATTCACTCCAAAGAGGAGGGCTGCAGCTAGTGCAAACAAAACACCGAGTGTTGGGTGCTTTTGGCTCAATTGGGCTCTTTCCGACTGGCACTTATCAGGAATCAAACCACCAGCCCATGTAGTTTAGGAACTTATGGAAACTTTTGTGCTTGGTGGAGGGTGTTTTTGGTGTCTTGATTCGGCCTACGTTCAATTCCGAGGGGTCTTGGATGCGACCTGCGGCTACACCGGAGGATCGCTTCCGAACCCAAGCTACGAGGCAGTGTGCAATGGCAACACCGGTCACGCTGAGATCGTCTCGGTCACCTTTGACCCACAAGTCATTTCCAGCGAGCAAATTCTTGACATCTTCTTTACGCTTCACGACCCCACGCAGCTCAATCGCCAAGGCAACGACGTTGGCACTCAGTACCGCAGCAGCATGTTCTTCTCGAGCCCAGAGCAAAAGGCGACCTTTGAGGCGGCCATGGAGCGAGCAAAAGACACTTGGGGCGACCAGATCGTCACGGAGATTGCGCCACTAAATGAGCTTTACGACGCCGAGGAGTACCACCAGGACTTCTTTGCAAAGAACCCGAACCAGGGCTATTGCGTGGCGGTCGTGGCTCCTAAGGTTTCGAAGGTGCGCGCTAAGTTTTCGCATCTACTGGCGTAACTAGAAGTTATCCACAGATTTAGAAAAGCCCTTTTGCTAAAAAACGGCGATTGAGATGCTGAGCTGACCAACCAACAGAAAGGTCAGCCATGACACAAAGCATCTCGGTCACAGGATTCATCGCCACCGATCCTCACCTCACCACAACCTCTGCAGATCTCACCATCACCTCTTTTCGGCTGGCTTCGGTCGGTCGACGTTTCAATCGCGAAACTGAGCGCTGGGAGGACACTCAGCCAAGTTGGTTCACGGTGAACTGTTTCCGCAAGCTCGCCGAGCACGCGTCGCAGTCCCTGGTCAAAGGCGATCGCGTAATTGTCCGAGGACGTCTGAGGGTTCGAGACTGGGACAACGGTGAGCGCAGCGGAACCTCGGTGGAAATCGAAGCCGAATCCCTCGGGCACGACCTCATGTTCGGCGTGAGCACCTTTGAGCGCACCACTCACACGCCTGACCCAGAAGAAGAAGAATCGGAGGCTGAGCTGCAACCGGCTTAGTCCATCCGTTGCCGAGTGGATCAGCGCCCCCATCCCACTGCCGCTCGGCAGACCAAGACCCCTCTTCGACTGGGCTAAACTACCCAGCTGAAGAGGGGTCTTCCCTTGCACCAGAAAACCCAGGATTGGTAAGACGTTGGCTGAATTTATTTATCAGATGATCAAGGCGCGCAAGGCGCACGGTGACAAGGTCATTTTGGATGATGTGACCCTGGCCTTTTATCCCGGGGCGAAGATCGGTGTCGTCGGTCCTAACGGTGCGGGTAAGTCCTCGGTGATGAAGATTATGGCCGGCATCGATACTCCATCTAATGGCGAGGCACGACTAAGCCCCGGTTATACGGTCGGCATGCTCATGCAGGAGCCGCCGCTGAATGAGGAGAAGACTGTTCTCGGAAACGTCCAGGAGGCGGTTGCCCCACTTATGGCGAAGATTGATCGTTTCAATGAGATCAGCGCCGAGCTTGCAAACCCCGATGCCGATTACGACTCGCTGCTAGCTGAGATGGGAACCCTGCAGGAGGACATCGACGCCGCCGATGGCTGGGACCTGGAGAACCAGCTCGAGCAAGCCATGGACGCACTTCGCTGCCCACCTGGAGACGAGGGGGTCACTCACCTCTCCGGGGGAGAGCGCAGAAGAGTGGCGCTTTGCAAGCTGCTGTTGCAGAAGCCTGACCTACTGCTCTTGGACGAGCCAACCAACCACCTTGACGCCGAGAGCGTGCTCTGGCTGGAGCAGCACCTTGCCAAGTATCCGGGTGCTGTTCTGGCAGTCACCCACGACCGCTACTTCCTGGACAATGTTGCGCAGTGGATTTTGGAGCTCGATCGCGGTCGCGCCTACCCATACGAGGGCAACTACTCCACCTACCTCGAAAAGAAGGCCGAGCGACTAAACGTTCAGGGCAAGAAAGACGCGAAGCTTGCCAAGCGACTGCAGGACGAGTTGGCCTGGGTTAGGTCTACCCCGAAGGCAAAGCAAACCAAATCGAAAGCACGTCTATCTCGCTACGAGGAGATGGCAAGCGAGGCCGAGAAGACTAGAAAGCTGGACTTTGAGGAGATTCAGATTCCACCAGGCCCTCGACTAGGCAACGTTGTTATCGAGGCAAAGGG
>CAXNHX010000108.1:0-3502 GCA_964202305.1 Aquiluna sp. | reverse complement strand
GATTTTGCAACCGAGAAAGCCCACCTGCAGTTCAAAGGCGAGTACCTGCTCGAAGATCTCAAGCAGGCCGTCGAGTCTGCCGGTTACAAGGTCGGCGAGGGTAAGCCCGAGCTCCAGACCCTGAAACCAAGACTGATTGTTGGTGCGGTATTTGCAACCCTGGCCGCCCTGTTTGCCATGGTCCCGCAGCTGATGTTTATGGGTAGCCAGTATCTCGTCTGGGCACTTGCCACCCCGGTATTCTTCTACGTTGCCTACCCCTTCCACTCAGCGGCCGTCAAGAACCTCCGACACAAAGATGCCACCATGGACACCCTGGTCTCGCTGGGATCTTCGGTCGCCTACTTCTACAGCGTCTTCCTCTTGCTCACTGGAGACATGCACAGCTACTTCGAGGTCTCGGCGGTGGTTCCCGCGGTAGTGCTCTTTGGTCGCTACATCGAGGTCCGAGCCAGGCGCAGTGCTACCGACTCTGTGCGAGCGCTGCTAAGCGCCATACCTGAGACCGCAACCATCGAGGTTGACGGTAAGCGTAAGGAAGTCCCCACCCACACCCTGCGCAAGGGGGCAATCGTCTTTGTTGCGGCAGGTGAGCGAATCCCGGTGGACGGAGTCTTGCTCTCCGAATTTGCCTCGGTTGATAACTCCACCCTGACAGGCGAGTCACTGCCTCAGGAGCTCACCAAGGGAGTCAATGTTTCAGCCGGAGCCACATCCCTCTCTGGTGAAATCAAGATTGAGGCCGCAGGTTCTTCGACCACCAGCCGTCTGAGCCGCATTGCGGATCTGGTTCGTGAAGCGACCAGCCAGAAGAGCAAGCTCGCATCTCTAACCGACTCCATCTCGAAGATCTTCGTTCCAAGCGTGATCATGTTCGCAATTGCAACCTTCTTTGTTTGGTGGTTGGTAATTGGAGACTCGGTTCGTGGTTTCGAGGCTGCCGTCGCGGTTTTGGTGATCGCCTGCCCGTGTGCACTTGGCATCGCGGTGCCCATGAGCCTGGTGGTAGCCACCAGCATCGGAACCAAGCGCTCAGTTGTGATTCGCAACCCCGATTCGCTCAGGCTCATGGCCAAAATCAAGCGCGTGGTGTTTGACAAGACTGGAACCCTGACCGATGGCAGCCTGAAGATCGTAAACACCCAGGCCATTGGAAACAACGAGCGCGCAATAGCGCTGTCATACGCCGCTGCCATCGAGTCGGGCTCCAAGCATCCCGTCGCTAAAGCCATAGCCGCGACCGGCACTGAGCTAACTGCCGAGAACGTTCGAGAGCTGGCCGGTCGCGGCATGGTCGGTGTGGTGGGAGGTCAAGAGGTGGCTGTCGAGAAACCCGGCCAGTATGACAACCAAGCCGAACTCGACTCAGCCCTTGCCAACGCCGGACCCAACACACTCGTCGTGATTGCCTGGGGCAACAAGGCGCGCGCCCTGATTGAACTCAGTGATGAGATTCGCGATGGTGCAACAGAAACCATCGCAGCCCTCAAGGCGATGGGCATTCAAAGTGAGTTGCTCTCGGGAGACAACAAGGCTCGGGTTAGCGATCTTGCTGGCCAACTTGGCATCGAGCTGTTCCGAGCCGAGGTGAGTCCCGAGCAGAAACTTGAACATGTAAAAGGGATTGATAACGTGGCGATGGTTGGCGACGGCATCAACGATGTCGCAGCGTTAGCCGCCTCCGATGTCGGGATTGCGATGGGCTCTGGTGCTCACGCAGCTCAGGCGGCTAGTGCCGTGACCATCTTGGACGATGACCCAAGAGCGATTCCATTTGCAATCCGCCTTGGCAAAAAGACCTATGTGAACATTTGGCAGAACTTGGGTTGGGCCTTTGGTTACAACCTGCTGCTAATTCCCGTCGCGGCCCTGGGACTTTTGAACCCGATGCTCGCCGGGGCAGCCATGGCCTTCTCATCGGTCTCGGTGGTAGCAAATTCGATGCGCCTGAGATGGCAGAATAGCTCTCGCTAACAAAGGAGTGGCAAGTGATTACCTCTGCCGACGAAAAACGCGTTCTAGACCAGGTCCCAACCAAGCTTTACCTCAACGGCCAGTGGGTGGATGCCGAAGGTGGCAAGACCCTGGATGTCTTTGACCCCGCAACTGGCAAGAAGCTTCTCGCTATCGCCGATGCCAGCTATGTAGATGGCCAGAAGGCCATTGAAGCTGCTCACAACGCCCAAGAGTCATGGGCCAAAACCGCACCTCGCGTTCGTGCTGAGATCCTCCGCGCAGCCTTTGAAAAAGTGACCGCGATGTCCGATGACTTTGCAACCCTGATGTCGCTAGAGATGGGAAAGCCCTTCGCCGAGGCCAAGGGTGAGGTTGCTTACGGAGCCGAGTTCCTGCGCTGGTTCTCCGAAGAGGCACCGCGGATCAACGGTCGCTACACCACCGCCCCAGATGGCAAGAACCGCCTCATGGTTCTGAAGCGTCCGGTTGGGCCAGCGCTATTGATCACCCCATGGAACTTCCCGCTCGCCATGGCAACTAGAAAGATTGGGCCAGCAATCGCAGCAGGCTGCACCTCGATCCTGAAGCCAGCCGCTCTCACCCCGCTCACCTCACAGCTGTTCGTGAAGGTTCTGGAAGAGGTCGGTCTTCCGGCTGGAGTTGTGAACCTGATTCCAACCACCAGTGCCGGAGAGGTGACCGGGCCAATCATCAAAGACGCTCGCCTGCGCAAACTCTCCTTCACTGGATCCACCCCGGTCGGCAAGCGCCTGATTGCTGATGCTGCTGACCAGGTCTTGAAGGTCTCCATGGAACTCGGAGGTAATGCTCCGTTCCTGGTGTTCGAGGATGCCGATGTTGATGCCGCGGTTGAGGGAGCTATGCTCGCCAAACTGCGCAACATGGGTGAGGCCTGCACCGCAGCCAACAGGTTCTTGGTTCACGAGAGCGTGGTTGACGAGTTTGCTCAGAAGCTAAACCAGAAGATGTCAGCCCTGACGCTTGGTCGTGGCGTTGCCGAAGGCACCAACATCGGTCCTCTGATTGACGAGAAGTCTCGCCAGGGAGTCCACGCACTTGTTGAAGATGCAAGAGCCAAAGGTGCTGAAGTTCTAACCGGTGGTGAGATTCCATCGGGCGAGGGTTACTTCTACCCGCCAACGGTTTTGAAGTCAGTGCCAGAGAGCTGTGACATTCTGCAGAACGAAATCTTTGGTCCGGTAGCTCCGATCTGCAGCTTCAAAGATGAGGATGAGGCCGTTCGAATGGCCAACAACACCGAATACGGTCTCGTTGCCTACGCCTTCACCAAGAACCTAAACCGTGGTCTGCGACTAGCAGAGCGCCTCGAGGTTGGCATGTTTGGTCTCAACACCGGACTTGTCTCCAACCCAGCCGGGCCGTTTGGTGGCGTGAAGCAGTCAGGTCTTGGTCGAGAAGGAAGCCAGGAAGGCATCGAAGAGTATCTCGAGACCGTCTATGTCGGTATCGCCGATCCGATGATTTAGTCAGTTAGGTCAATTACGAAATCGAGCTCTGAACTCAG
>CAXNHX010000107.1:0-3533 GCA_964202305.1 Aquiluna sp. | reverse complement strand
GTAAGCAAAATTTCTAAGTCTCAAACCCTTGCACCATTTCTAGCTGGCACAGTCGCTTCCACCACTGGGTCGATTGCGACCTTCGGTATTGCAATTGCGGGCCTGAGTGCGATGGGGGCGACTAGCTCTCAGATTGCTACAGCTCTCTTTGTAATGCTGGTTGGCTATGGGGTGCTGTCAATTGGGCTGAGTGTCCATCTAAAGATGCCAGTGAGTATCGTCTGGTCTACGCCTGGAGCAGCCTTTTTAGCGACTAGTGCCGGCCTTGGGTTGAGCTTCGAGCTCGCAGTGGGTGCCTTTATCTTTTCGAGCCTGTTGATAGTGCTCACAGGGGCGTGGCCCGCCTTGGGAAGGCTCGTAGCCAAAATTCCGGCACAGATCTCGGCCGCGATGCTTGCGGGTGTGATCTTCCCCTTTGTAGCCGCGACTGTGACAGCAAGCGTTGGATATCCGCTGCTGGTGCTTCCCGTCGTCGCGCTCTGGTTGCTGATCAACAGGTTTTTGCCGCTATGGGCATCGCCGGTTTCAATTGCCCTTGGTTTTGTTCTTATTGGACTATCTCCAGAGGCCGACGATTACACGCTCGCGAGCTTCTGGCCCGAGTTGCAGCTGGTCACTCCGGCTTTTGAGTTCGGAGCTGTTCTAGCGATTGGAATCCCTTTATTTCTAGTCACAATGGCGTCCCAGAACCTTCCTGGGCTGGCAATTATGAACTCTTTGGGCTTTCAATTGCCCACTCGCAAGGTCTTCATCACAACTGGCCTGGGGTCGGCAGCCACAGGGCTCATGGGTGGATTTGGTTTGAATCTTGCTGCCATTACAGCGGCTCTGAATGCCGATGAGGGGGCGGCAAAGGACCCGTCACGACGTTGGATTGCCGCCAGTTGGGGTGGGGTTGTTTACATTCTCTTCGCCCTGTTCGCTGCACCGTTCGCCGCGTTTGTTCTCGCCGTGCCAACAAATCTTTTGTTGGCCTTGGCCGGTATCGCGCTAATCAACACTTTTGCGTCAGCCATTAAAACTGCGGTGAGCGAGGATTCAACACGGCTAGCAGGTGTCGTGACCTTCGTCATCGGTGCAGCAGGAGTTACAGTTTTGGGAATTGGCGGAGCCTTCTGGGCGCTGGTGTCCGGAATTTTGGTTTGGCTAATTCAGAAAAGGCGCTAGTTCAAACCTCGTCGCTTTAGAAGTGGCTCAATAGAGGGCTCTCTCCCTAGGAAGTCTTTGGCCATCTGCATTGAGTCTCTTGATCCTCCCCGAGCGAGAAGTAGTGCGGCAAAGCGCCTGCCGTTCTCGCGGGTTAGTCCGCCGTTCTCCCTAAACCAGTTCACGCTGTCTGCATCCAGCACCTCGGACCAGATGTAGCCGTAATAGCCGGCGGCGTAACCACCACCAAAAATGTGGGCGAAGTAGTTGGTCTTGTATCGGGTTGGGACAGCTGGGTGACTCAGTCCGTATTCCTGGATTGCGGTCTTCTCGAACTCCACTAGGTCGTCAGGGGTATCTGACTCGTGCAGCGCTAAATCAAGAATTGCGGCCTGCAGATAGTGGGTGGTTTCATAACCCTGGTTGAAAGCGTCCAGCTTGTTCAGTTTCTCAATCCAAACCTTGTCCAGGGGCTCACCAGTTTCATGGTGAATCGCGTAGTTCTCCAAGACATCCGGCCAGAGCATCCACATCTCATTTACCTGTGAGGGGAATTCAACGAAGTCCCGCTCAACGCTGGTTCCTGAGAAGCGTGGGTAGGTGACATCGGAGAGAATACCGTGAAGGGTATGACCGAACTCGTGGAACAGGGTGTTCACCTCGTCAAAGATCATCAGCGCTGGTTGTCCGGCAGCGGGCTTTGGGATATTCATGTTGTTGACCACAATTGGCTTTTTGCCAAGTAGGTGAGACTGGTCGATCAAGTTGTTCATCCAAGCGCCACCGGATTTCGATGGTCGGGCGTAAGGGTCGAAGATGTACAAACCGCAAGCCGAGCCGTCCTCATACTTCACCTCATAGATCCAGTTGTCTGAGTGATAGCCGATCAGGTCGTTGCGAGGTTCAAACTTCAAACCGAATAGCTTTCCCGCAGCGAAGAACACGCCATTCTCGAGGACTCTGCGCAATTCAAAGTAGGGCTTCAGCTCCCCGGTGTCTACCTCGTAGTCGCGCTTCTTGAGCTGCTCCGAGTAACGGTCCCAGTCTTGGGCTTCGAGTGCGTGACCGGGGTGCTCCTTTTCCATCAGGTTATGCAGCAATACCATTTCAGCGTTGGCGTTGCGGATCGCTGCAGGGGCAATCGATCGCAGGACATTGTGGATGTTCTTGGGATTCTTGGCAGTCTGCTCGCTGGTTACATAGGCGGCGTAGGAATCAAAGCCAAACAGCTCAGCCTTCGCCTTCCTCAGGGCCAACATCTGCTTGATTACTTTCGAAGTGTCGTTTGCGTTTCCTCTAGATCCTCGAGACAGCGTTCTATCGAGAATCTCTCTGCGTAGCTCACGGTCCTCGAGTTTTGCCAGCAGGGGATGACCTGAGTAGTTCAGCAGCGGAATAACGTACCCGGGCTTCGACCTGTCCTCAGCCGCTTGCTTGAGGCTTGCCTTCTCGGCCTGGGTAAGTCCACCCAAGCGACTCTCGTCCTCCAGCTCGATTGCAAGGTCGTTGCTGTCATCGAGCAACAGCTTGTCGAACTCGGCACTCAGCGACGCAAGCTGCTCATTGATCTTGCTGACTTGCTCTCTCTGAACCTCAGAGAGAGCTGCTCCCGCAAATCTGAAATCCTCCAGATACTTCTCGAGTAAACGTTTTGACTCTGGGTCCAGATTCAGGTCATTGCGTGCCTCAAGATCAACTAGCCGTGAGAAAAGCTGAGCATCCAAGCGGATGCTGTCGATGTGGTTTGAAAGTCTTGGCGCGATCTCTGCTTCGATGTCCTGCAACTGCTTGTTCGTGTCTGAGGAGGTCTTGTTGTAGAAAACCATCATCATGGAGTTCAGCAGGTCTCCTGCCCGCTCCATGGCAACGACAGTGCTCTCAAAAGTTACTTCTGGCGTTGCCTTTATGGCTGCAAGCTCGCGATTGTGCTCGGCGACGGCGTTTTCAAACGCAGGAAGGTAATGCTCATCAGTCAGCTTGCCAAAGTCTGGAAGCTCGAAGGGAAGTTCACTCTTGGAAAGCAGCGGGTTAGTCATAACCCAATGCTAGGGCTTACTCGCTGAAGCTCAATTCCAAGATAGCCAGATCCTTGGCCTCACTCAGTTGAAGGTCGTGAATACGTCCAACGTCTTTGAGATCAGCCTCCAACTTCGAAAGCTCGGCGGGTCCCTCGAGTCGCAGCAGGTCGATTTCGGCTTTCATTGAGAGCTTGGCATCCGACTTTGATTTGCGAATCAGGATCAGAGCCTGGCTCGCCAGATCCAGGAGCTCTGGATTGCTACCTGATAGCTCCTCGGCTGTTGGCCATGCGGCGGTGTGTACCGAAGCCTCCTGCCACCAGCTCCATACCTCTTCGGCAGCAAATGGGATAAATGGTGCGAAGAGTC
>CAXNHX010000106.1:0-3564 GCA_964202305.1 Aquiluna sp. | reverse complement strand
GATTCCTCCAGAAGACGTTCTTCGGTAACCGAGGCAGAATTTTTAGCTCGTCGCGAGTCGGTCGATCGCAAGATGGCTGTGCGCGAAAAGGACGGCAGGGTTCAGATCGGTGTCCTTGAAGACGGAATGCTCGTCGAGCACTATGTCGCCGAGTCCCAGGGTGGTTCGCTAATCGGCAACGTTTACATCGGCAAGGTGCAAAACGTGCTTCCTTCCATGGAGGCCGCCTTCGTGGACATCGGCCGCGGCCGAAACGCAGTTCTCTATTCGGGTGAGGTTGACTGGGAGGCTGCCGAGACTGGCAATCAGCCAAGGCGCATCGAGCTTGCCCTAAAGAGTGGTGACCAGGTTTTGGTTCAGGTCACCAAGGACCCGGTTGGTCAAAAAGGTGCTCGCCTAACTTCCCAGATCTCGCTTCCAGGTCGATTCTTGGTCTACGTTCCCGGCGGCAACATGTCCGGTATCTCCCGCAAGCTTCCAGAAGGGGAGCGCCAGCGACTAAAGACGATTCTGAAGACCGCCCTTCCTGAGGATGCCGGCGTCATCGTGCGCACTGCCGCAGAGGGAGCCACCGAGGAACAGCTGATTCTCGATGTTGAGCGCTTGAAGCGACAGTGGGAAGAAATCTCAGCCCAGGTTGAAAAGGGTAAAGCACCAGAGTTGTTGCACTCTGAGCCTGACCTTTTGGTGAAGATCATCCGCGACGTCTTCAACGAGGACTTTTCAGAGCTTGTGGTTTCAGGTGAGACCGAGTTTGCGACCATCAAGGATTACCTTGAGTCGGTCGCACCAGATCTGATTGAGAAGCTCGTTAGATACAACTCCGAAGAGGACATTTTCGATCACTTCCGCATCGGAGATCAGATTGTCAAGGCGCTGGATCGCAAGGTTTACCTACCTTCCGGTGGATCGCTGGTGATTGACCGCACTGAGGCCATGACCGTGGTGGACGTCAACACCGGAAAGTTCATTGGTTCGGGTGGAAATCTGGAGCAGACCGTAACCAAAAACAACCTTGAGGCCGCCGAAGAACTTGTACGTCAGCTCAGACTGCGGGATATTGGCGGCATCATCGTTGTCGACTTCATCGACATGATTCAGGAGTCAAACCAGGAGATGGTTCGACGCAGGCTGCTTGAATGTCTATCGCGTGACCGCACCAAGAACCAGGTCGGCGAGGTTACGTCACTCGGACTTATTCAGATGACCCGCAAGAAGATTGGATTGGGTCTTTTGGAGACCTTCTCAGAACCTTGCGAGTGCTGTGCTGGCAGGGGCGTCGTGGTTCACGAAGAACCTCGCTTCAAGATGCCCGAGAATGCTCCTAAAAAAGGCAAGAAGCGTGAGAAGACTAAGCCTGAGGTAGTGAAGAAGGTTGTCACACCCGAGCAGGCTGACGCCTTCAAGTCAGTGGTGAACAAGATCGCCGGCGCTGGAAGTGCTGACGATTCTGCCTCCGCTTCAGCAGCAAAAGAACCAGAGGGTAAAACGGAGCTTTTGAATGCGGTTCTGGAGTCCCTACCGGAGCCAGAACCCAAGGCAAAGCCAAAGCGCCGCAGGGTTACCTCGGCTGGCATGCAGAAGGCAAAAGAGGCTGACAAATAACAGCTGGATAGTGTTGACCAAACACCTGTTTGTTCACTAGACTTCATCGCTGTTGCCCAATTGGCTAATTCGGGCGAAATTCTTTCAAAGATAGGTTTCAAAGTGGTTTACGCAATTGTTCGTGCTGGCGGTCGCCAGGAAAAGGTTGAGGTGGGCACCATCGTCACCATGAACCGCATTGCAGCAACTTCTGGCACCGTCGAGCTGCCAGCTGTTCTTCTTGTCGACGGCGACAAGGTAACTTCTGACTCGAAGGCACTTGCCAAGGTCAAGGTTGTCGCTGAGGTGCTAGAGCAGACCCGTGGCCCAAAGATCATTATCCAGAAGTACAAGAACAAGACCGGTTACAAGAAGCGCCAGGGGCACCGTCAGGACCTCACCCGCGTTCAGGTCACTGAGATTAAGTAGGTAGCAGAAATGGCATCCAAAAAGGGAGTTAGCTCCACACGCAACGGTCGTGACTCAAACGCTCAGCGCCTCGGCGTCAAGCGTCACGACGGTCAGGTTGTCAACGCCGGTGAAATCATCGTTCGCCAGCGCGGCACCCACTTCCACCCGGGCGTCAACGTTGGCAAGGGCAAGGATGACACCCTGTTCGCTCTTGCTGCCGGCGCCGTAGAGTTCGGTGCCAAGGCTGGTCGCCGCGTGGTAAACATCGTCAGCAAATAACAGTTTTTTCCAATCGAGGCGGGCCTATGAGGCTCGCCTCTTTTGCTAGGAGGGACAGATGATCACTTTCGTTGATCAGGTAACCCTTCACTTGCATGCAGGTGACGGTGGAGACGGCTGCACCTCCATCAAGCGCGAGAAATTCAAGCCGCTAGCCGGTCCAGATGGTGCGGATGGCGGTGACGGTGGCTCCATTACCCTGGTTGCCGACAACAACACCACAACCCTTCTGGACTACCACCACAGACCCCACCGCCAGGCGGACTCGGGCGGATCAGGTGCGGGAGACTTCCGAAACGGGGCCAGGGGAGAGGACCTAATCCTTCCAGTTCCAGTTGGAACCGTGGTCAAAGACCTCAAGGGCAAGCTGCTAGCTGACCTGTCAGAGGCTGGTATGGAACTATTGGTTGCTCAGGGCGGCCAGGGTGGCCTCGGTAATGCTGCTCTAGCCAGCAGAAAGCGAATTGCGCCGGCTTTCCACCTACTCGGAGTTCCGGGTTGGCAGGGTGAGGTTGTTCTTGAGCTCAAGGTCGTTGCCGACGTTGCTCTGGTCGGCTTCCCAAGTGCCGGAAAATCCTCGCTGATCGCCGCCATGAGCAGCGCCAGACCAAAGATTGCGGATTATCCATTCACCACTTTGCATCCAAACCTTGGTGTCGTGCAGGCTGGTGAGAATCGCTACACGATTGCAGATGTGCCAGGCCTAATCGAGGGCGCAAGCGAGGGCAAGGGGCTCGGACTCGAGTTCTTGCGCCACGTAGAGCGTTGCAGTGCTCTGCTGCACGTTATTGATTGCGCGACCTTGGAGCCTGGGCGCGACCCGGTAAGTGACCTAAACGTGATTCTCAAGGAGCTGGAGAACTATCAGGTGCCAGAGGGTCAGCTGCCGCTTCTGGAAAGACCGCAGCTGGTTGCGTTGAACAAGATTGACATTCCTGAGGCACTCGAACTTGCCCAATTTGTCGCGGACGACTTCAAAGCGCTGGGCTATCCAGTTTTTCTTGTCTCAACCGCATCCAGGGAGGGACTGCGCGAACTCAACTTTGCACTCAGTGAATTGGTCCTCGAGGCTCGTAAGGCAGCGGTGCCCAACTCAACGAAGCGCTTCTCACTGATTAGCTCGAAGAAGGACGAAGTTTCGTTTATCGTGCGAAGAGAGTCAATCTCTGGCTCTGATGTATACCGAATCCTTGGTTCAAAGCCCGAGCGCTGGGTGGCACAAACCGATTTCAGTAACGCGGAAGCCGTTGGTTACCTGGGCGAGCGACTCCAAAAGCTTGGCGTTGAAGA
>CAXNHX010000105.1:0-3670 GCA_964202305.1 Aquiluna sp. | reverse complement strand
GTTATCGACTACCAGCTCTAGCTAAAGGCGTGCCGGACGGCACGGAACTTGAGTTCAGTTTCGTCTAACTCAGCTTGAGGGTCGGATTCTTCAACGATGCCGCAACCGGCAAACGCCCTGATTTGGTTCTGCTCAATTACTCCACCGCGCAGCGCAATCGCGAGCTCTCCGCTGCCATCGGAACTGAGCCAACCAACAGGTCCTGCATAGCCAGCACGGTCGTAGGGCTCAAGCTCTGCAATTAGTTGCTGGGCCTTGAGCCTGGGTGTTCCGGCAACTGCCGCGGTTGGGTGCAGTTCGGCAATTACATCAAGCAGTGAGACACCTGGCTTGAGCTTGCCCCGCACGTCCGTAGCTAGGTGCCAGAGGTCAGGTAGTGCAAGTGAAAATGGTTCGGAGTCTGCTTCGACGATCTCGCAGAAGGGCTCCAGCCTCTCCACCATCGATTGGGCTGCATAGTCGTGCTCGTGACGATTCTTGTGGCTGTGGGCAAGTCCCTCAGCTATTGCACGGTCAACATCTGGGTCGGTGCCCCGTCCAGCGGTGCCCGCAAGTACTCGAGCTGAAACCTCTCCCGACTCTGCTCTGAGCAAGAGCTCAGGTGAAGCACCAAAGACATCGCCGATTGAATAGGTCCAGCAGTGTGGGTAACGATCATAAAGCTTGGCGACCGCCTCAGAAAGGTCGGGTTGCTGGCTGATGGGCATCACCAGGTCACGACTGAGAACGACCTTGTCGAGCTCGCTTGTGGCGATGATGCCCACAGCTTGCTGGACCAACTCCTTGAACCTAGAAGCACTCAGGTCGCCTTGCAGGAAAACTCCCGATGGCTTCTTGAGTTCGGGCTCAGCAATCGTTGGCGCATCGGCAGAGATCTCAAAGGCGTTTTCACCTCGAATAACAATTGTCTTCTTCGGCACATAAAGAACTGAGGGAGCAGTGGAGTGCTCAGAGAAGGTGATGGAGGTCAGCCCGATCATGCCGGAGCCCGGCAAGCCAACCTGATTGTCGATGGCGGTATTGGCTACGAGCTCTTTCCACTTTGCCGCGAGTTCCGCGATGCGATTCGCCCCAGAGGCTTCGATTCTAAGCACTTCACCCTGAGCGAGGATCAGCTGTCCCTGGCGCAAAAACACAGATCTGTTCTCCAGATCCAGCTTCTCGGGCACAGCTATCTTGCGCACGCTGATCGAAAGTGGCATGAATACCTTTGCTCTTAGTTAGCCGTGAATAAGGCAACTTCTGAGATGGCCGAGAAATTTCAACTTATTCTGTTAGAAGTCTAAGTTAGGAGCCAGGGTTGCGAAGAGCCGCCGTTCAGCTTGCCGCCAGCGCAATGCTGGTGCTCTGCACTCCCTTCGCGGCTTTCGCAAACGACGAGATTGAGCTCGATGAAGATTCTCACCTTCAGCAAGTAATTCCGCCAACAATGCTCCAAGAGGGCGCTTTTGAAGTGGTGAGCGAACCTTTGAATCTTGATGCGATTGTGGTCACCGAGCGAACTCCCGCGGATCAGTTCGTGAGTGCCACCACACCTCTTGTCGTGGCCCTGATGCTGGGCTCGGTGGGGCTAGTGATTTACACCCTCACCAGGGTCGACAAGCACGACTAGTTCGCCCCGATTAGACTTGGCAAGTGACTAAAGCCGACCTCAATAAAACCCCCGCAGAAGTCTCTGCGATGTTTGATGAGGTTGCTCACGCCTACGACAAAACCAATGATTTGCTCTCGTTTGGTCAATCCCACTACTGGCGTTACCGCCTAAAGCGAGCCGTGAAGCCAGCTGCGGGGCAAAAGATTCTCGATATCGCCGCCGGCACCGGCACCTCTTCAATGGCGCTTTTGGTTCCAGGGGTAAAGATCGTGGCGGCTGACTTCTCCAAGGGCATGTTGGAAGAGGGCAAGAAGCGCTATCCAGAGCTGGAGTTTGTGTTTGCCGATGCGATGAAACTTCCGTTTGCGGATAACGAATTTGATGTCGTAACCATGAGCTTTGGCCTGAGAAACGTTTCTGATCGAACTGTTGCCCTAAAGGAGTTTTTCAGGGTGCTAAAGCCATCGGGGCGGTTGGTGATTTGTGAATTCAGCCACGTTGGTGGTCCACTGGGAGTGCTCTACCGCCTATATCTGAAGCACCTTTTGCCCAAGGTCTCGAAGCTCTTGAGCAAGAACCCTGCCGCTTATGACTACCTATCGGAATCGATCATGGCATGGCCAAAGCAGGCGGAACTCAAAAAAGACATCGAGACCGCTGGCTTTTCTTCCTCATCCTGGAAGAACTTGACCTTTGGCGTGGTTGCCCTGCACGAAGGGACAAAAACCAATTGAAGATTCATCTCCCACGTCAATTTAGCCAGGTCAAGGACAAAGCTCTCCTAAATGACCTGGAGTCCCGCATGACCGAGGTTGAGTCCCGCATTCAGGCCGCCACCAGCCATGCCGAGCCGATGATCAACAAGATGTCCTCACACCTTTCAAAGGCCGGTGGTAAGCGCATGCGCCCCGTGCTGGTGCTACTAACCTCACACCTGGGCGACCCGGACCAAGAGCACGTGCTTGATGCCGCGGTTGTGATGGAGATCACCCACCTCGCAACCCTCTATCACGACGACGTAATGGACCAAGCAAACGCAAGGCGCGGAGTCGAGACCGCTCACCTGGTTTGGGGAAATAACGTCGCTATCTTGACCGGCGATCTTCTGTTCGCCAGGGCTTCAAACATCGTTTCAGGTTTGGGCGAGAGGGCTCTAAGCCTGCAGGCACAGGTGTTTGAGCAGTTGGTTCTTGGCCAGCTTCATGAGACCGTTGGTCCCAGCGAGGGTCAAGATCCACTGAGCCACTACCTCGATGTGCTGCGGGATAAGACCGGCTCCCTCATTGCTCTTTCCGCTCGCCTGGGAGCGATGCTCTCGGGAGCCGATGAGAAATACCAAGACCCACTTCAGCTCTTTGGAGAGCGAATCGGTGTTGCCTTCCAGTTGGCTGATGACCTCATCGACATTCGCGCCAAGGTTCAAGACTCCGGCAAGATCTCGGGCACCGATCTGCTGGCAGGAGTCCCAACCCTACCTGTCTTGCTGCTCAGTGGCTTTGATGACGAGGACAGCAGAAAGCTGGCTTCAGATATTGCTGCGGGAATTTCAAATGAGCAACTGCCCGGCATTTTGGAGAGGCTGCGAAAGCACCCCGCAATGGACCTGGCGCAGGCCCAAACTTTGGAGTGGGCAGAGCGAGCAATTGAGGCAATTGAACCCCTTCCAGAGGGCAGTGTGAAAAACGCTCTGGTAGCCTTTGCCCGCGCAGTTGTTGAGCGCAAGGGTTAGTTCTAGAAAGAGAAAATGTCAAAGCTTCGTCTTGCCGTGATTGGTGCCGGTCCCGCCGGTATCTATGCATCGGACCTTATTCTCAAAGCAGAGCGCGACTTTGAAGTGTCAATTGACCTCTTCGACCTACTACCCGCTCCTTATGGTTTAGTTCGCTACGGAGTTGCTCCCGATCACCCGAGAATCAAAGGCATTATTCGTGCCCTCTACGAAGTGCTGGACCGCGGGGACATTCGCTTTTTTGGCAATGTGAAGTACGGCACCGACATCACTTTGGATGACCTGAAGAAGCACTACAACGCTGTGATCTTTGCCACCGGTGCCATTGCCGATGCCTCCTTGAACAT
>CAXNHX010000104.1:0-3720 GCA_964202305.1 Aquiluna sp. | reverse complement strand
GTGATCTCGCTGGCCAGCTCCTCGCGCCGGGACCAAAGAGTGACCTCGTGACCCCCGTCAGCAATAACCTTGGCGATTGTGGTGCCCCAGCTGCCGGCACCTAGAACAACGATGTCGCTCAAGACTGCTTCCTAAAGTTACCTATTTCGCTTTGACCAACCTTGGTTGGATCCCATAGCTGAGCCGGTGGAGTTTCACCCCTGAGCTCCCCTACGATTGCCGAAATCTCGCGCATCACCTTGTCGGTGGCATCGGCAAGCTCCTGAGCGGTTGGGGTCTTGCCCTCCAGCTCTCGGAAGAACATCGGCTTGCCGATCTTTACCCTCACGACGTGGAAGGGGTTGGGTCGAAACTTCTTCGAGTAGTTTCCAAGCACCTTCTCCACTCCCCATTGACCACACGGGACGATCGGCAACCCGAGCTCAACCGCTAGCCGAATTGCTCCGGCCTTGCCGCGCATCGGCCACAGATTGGGGTCTCGAGTGAGGGTGCCCTCCGGGAAGATAACTACAACCTGTCCCGCCTTAAGAAACTCTTTGGCAGCTCTAAGTGGCTCCTCGTTTGACTTGCCCCCTCGGTAAACGGGAATCTGCCCAACCTTGGGGAGAATCTTGCCGATGATTGGGATTCTGAAGATTGATTCTTTGGCTAGGTAGTGCGGCACCCTCTTCATGTGCAGGTAGACCGAGTAGGCAAAAGAGAAGGGATCTAGGTAACTCAGGTGATTACCAACCAGGATGTAGCCACCCTCGGGCAGGTTCTCTTTGCCAGTGGTCTTGATGGTGAACATCAACCGCAGAATGGGAGCTAGCACCATTGCAACAAGCACAAAGGCAAAGCTGTTTTCTCGCTGAACCTTTGGTAGAGCGTTCTCAGCCACGACTAGGCCTCGAACTGGAAATCTGCGCCGAGATCCTCAAGCTTCTGAATAAAGCGCTCATATCCCCTAGAGATTAGCTGCACATTCGAGACATTCGATGTGCCACTCGCTGCCAGGGCTGCAACCACGTGACTGAAACCGCCCCGCAAGTCAGGGACTCGAATGTCGGCACCCTTCAGCGGTGTGGGGCCTGAGATAACTGCCGAGTGGTTGAAGTTGCGCTGTCCAAATCGGCAGGGGGTGCCACCCAGGCACTCCTTGTAGATCTGAATCTGAGCACCCATCTGATTCAGTGCATCGGTGAAACCAAAACGTTGCTCGTAAACGGTCTCGTGAACAATTGACAGGCCCTGGGCCTGCGTGAGCGCAACGACCAGTGGCTGCTGCCAGTCCGTCATAAAGCCTGGGTGAACATCAGTCTCAATAACAACCGGCTGCAGAGGGGTTCCGGGGTGGAAGAAACGAATGCCATCATCGGCAATCTCGAAACCACCGCCGACCTTGCGGAAGACATTTAGGAAGGTCATCATCTCGACCTGTGATGCCCCGCCAACGAAGATGTCTCCGCCGGTGGCAAGTGCCGCGGAGGCCCAAGATGCCGCTTCATTTCGGTCGAAGAGCGCTCGGTGGGTAAAGCCCTTGAGGGTGGTCACACCTTCAATGCGAATCACGCGATCAGTGTCGACCGAGATAACGGCACCCATTTTTTGCAGGATTGCGATGAGGTCAATGATTTCGGGTTCGATTGCGGCACCGCGCAATTCTGTGACGCCTTTAGCGGCAACCGCAGATAGCAGTACCTGCTCAGTTGCGCCCACCGAGGGGTAAGGCAGTGCAATCTTTGCTCCCACCAAACCATCAGGAGCACTCAGCCTGGTTCCAGTTGGCAGCTTCTCGATAACAGCCCCGAAGGAGCGCAGCACATCGAAGTGGAAGTCAACGGGGCGATTGCCAATCTCGCAGCCACCGAGCCCAGGGATAAAGGCCTCACCAAGTCTGTGCAGCAGCGGACCGCAAAAAAGAATTGGGATTCTCGATGACCCGGCATGAGCATCGATATCTGTCATGCGGGCCTGCTCAACGTTCGATGGATCCAGGACCATGTCCCCGGTGCGCTCATCGTGCGAGATGCTCACACCGTGCAGGTTCAGAAGCCTCGATACGACTTCAACATCAGAGATGTGTGGCACGTCCAACAGAGTTGAAGGCGTCTCGCCCAGCAGGGCTGCAACCATCGCCTTGGTAACAAGGTTCTTCGCGCCCTTGAGGTCGACTCGACCGCTTAGCGGCTTGCCACCATTGATGGTGATCTGAGACACTCAGACTCCTTTTGCAGGGAGAGTGGTGGGTTTCCACGACTCTCTTTTGGCCTCGTAAGAGGCTATTGCATCGGCGCTCTGAAGGGTGATGCCGATATCGTCAAGGCCCTCCGTGAGGCGCCACTTAGTGTATTCGTCAATCTCGAAAGGGACGATGACATCGCCCAAGCTGATTTGCTGTGCCGGAAGATCGACCTTTACCTGCACGCCTGGGTTTGCATCAATCAATGACCACAGCAGCTCGGTGTCGGCATCAGAAATCTCGCCGGCAACCAGGCCCTGCTTGCCAGAGTTACCCCTAAAGATGTCCGCGAACTTGGAACTGAAGACGGCCTTGAAACCAAAGTCTCGAAGAGCCCAAACCGCGTGTTCACGAGAGGACCCGGTACCAAAGTCCGGGCCTGCAATCAAAACCGCTGCGCCCTGAAAGGCTGGCTGGTTCAAGACAAACTCGGGATCCTGGCGCCAGGAGGCGAAAAGCCCATCCTCAAAGCCGGTCTTGGTGATGCGCTTTAGGTAGACGGCAGGGATGATCTGGTCAGTGTCCACGTTGCTCCGCTTGAGTGGAGCAGCAATTCCCTCGAAGACTGAAATCCGTTCCATTTAGCCCTCCAAGTCTGCTGGTGCGGAAAGTGTTCCTCGCACAGCCGTTGCTGCGGCCACCACTGGCGAGACCAGGTGAGTCCTTGCGCCCTTGCCCTGACGACCCTCAAAGTTTCGGTTCGAGGTGCTCGCGGCACGCTCTCCCGGTGCTAGTTGGTCTGGATTCATGCCGAGACACATTGAACAGCCAGCGAATCGCCACTCTGCTCCGAAGTCCTTGAAAATCTTGTCCAAGCCCTCTTCTTCGGCCTGCAGGCGAACTTTTTGAGATCCAGGAACCACCATCATGCGCACGCCTTCGGCCATCTTGCGACCTTCGACGATTGAGGCGGCAGCTCTGAGGTCCTCAATGCGGGCGTTGGTGCAGGACCCGAGGAAGACAGTGTTGACCGCAATGTCCTTCATCTTGGTGCCCGGGGTGAGGTCCATGTATTCCAGCGCTCGCTCTGCTGCGGCACGCTCGTTTGGGTTCTCGTAATCCGCTGGGTTTGGAACCGAGTCCATCAGGGAGACACCTTGGCCGGGGTTTGTTCCCCAGGTCACGAAGGGGTCGAGAGTGTCGGCATCGATGAAGACCTCGGCATCAAATACCGCGTCCTCGTCTGTCTTCAGAGTCTTCCAGTACTCCAACGCGGCATCCCAGTCAGTCCCCTCGGGTGCGTGCGGGCGACCTTTGAGGTATTCAAAGGTGATCTCATCGGGGGCCACCAGTCCGGCTCGAGCACCGGCCTCGATTGACATGTTGCAGATGGTCATGCGGCCCTCCATGGAGAGCGCACGAATCGCGCTGCCGCGATACTCGAGAACGTAGCCCTGCCCACCTCCGGTGGAAATCTTTGCGATTACAGCCAAGATGATGTCTTTGGCGCTCACCCCTGGGCGCAGTGTTCCCTCGACGTTGATCGCCATGGTCTTGAA
>CAXNHX010000103.1:0-3740 GCA_964202305.1 Aquiluna sp. | reverse complement strand
AACGGGTTTGATTTGGAGTCTGGACTTCGTCACTCCAACCCTCAGCTTGCAATCGTTTTCCTGTCTAACATGCCGTCCTCAAAGATGGTTGGTGTTTCACCAAAGTCGATTCCAAAGAACGCGGCCTACCTTCTAAAGAGCAACATGGGAGACTCCGCTTCTCTTGCTCACGCCATCAACCAAGCGTCACGTGGTTTCGGCGGGTCCATGCGCGATGACCTAGCGGCTCGTCACGATCTGAGTGGTCTATCCCGCTCACAATTTGAAGTGATCGAAATGGTGGCCCGGGGACTGAGCAATGAGGAAATTGCAATCGCTCGTGGAACCAGCGTTAGGGCAGTGAGGATGATCGTTGCTCGCGCCTTCAAGTCAATGGGAATTGAGAGCCCTCGCGGTGCTGGCAGAGTGAAGGCGGCACTCAGTTTTCTGAGAGTGACCGGGACGGTCAAGTGAAGTCTGGAGGTTCAGAAAAGTCAAAAAGGCGGTTCTCGAGTATCTGGCGCAACGTTGGTCGCTCAAATCCCTACGCCAGGGTTCACATCTCCGCCTTTACGCTTTATCCGATTGCCACAACCCTCTCTTATGAGGGTGCGCAATACGGCTTTGATAATCCGAGGCTGTATCTAGCGACCCTCATATCGGGGGTTGTAATGCTCGGTGCATACCTCCTGTTGATGTTGCCGTTTGCAAAAGTCCCTGGCCTCCAGCGGTCTGCAACGGGCAAGACGCTGGTGGTGATTTTTGTCTACTTATTGAAGTCCGCTGCTGTCGTTTTAGTGATAGCCGATGGCGCCCCAGAAGCGTTTGATCTTTGGTTGCAGAGAGCACCAGGCGATGCGACCATCGTGCTAATCTCCTGGATTGCCTTGGCTGCCGCTTCGACCACGAACCAGGACTACCGAGTCTCACTACAACTGCTTCAAGAGGCGGAGCAGGCGCTCGCTATTCAAAAGGAGCGTCGAATAGGGGCTGCAAAAACTGCAGACCGCAAGCTTAGAGCGCTGGCGATGAACACCCTGCAGCGAGAGCTTGATCAAATCCTCGACGCCCTTAAACATGCCAAGGTAGCGAGAGATGCATGGCGGATTAGCGCTGAGATCAAAAACTTGATTGAAGAGAAAATTCGGCCGTTGAGTAAGGAGCTGATTTCGAAACTTGACCTGCTCTCCGAAATGACTGTGCAACCGGTGTCGCTCAAGACTCGACCTGAGGGGCGGAAGTACTTTTCTCCAAGGTTGGATTCGCGCTTTGGACTTGCATTCCTAGCTGCCTCGCTCAACGTGATTGTGACAATCTTTCAGCACAGTAGCCTCGAGGTCGCAGGAACTGTGTTTGCGGTGTCAATGTCCTTTCCATTCATAGCAATCACGACTAGTCGGTTGTGGCTGAAGCGGGTTCGCACTGGGCTCAGCGTTGCGCTTATTTACTTGGTCGTCACCTCTACCCTGAGTTACCTCCCCACACTGTGGATAATCAACCGATTTACCTCGACCTACCCTGAGCTTGAGATTCTTCAGTTAACCGCTTTCCTCGTTTACCTGTTCATGGCTGTTGGGTTCTCTCTCTGGGCATCCTTTCAACGTGGTCGCACTGAGCACCTTGCATCAATTGAAGAGCGTCAGCTTGAGATTCGTCGGGAACTGGCATTGATTGATCAAGAAGTCTGGCTCGCCAAACGAGGATGGGCCTACAGAATCCATGGTTCAGTCCAGGGGGCTCTGTCCGTGGCAGGGTCACGCTTGGTTCTTGATCCAGATCCTAGTCCAGAGGTAATTTCGCGAGTCCTAAAGGACATTGAGCTCGCGAAGAGTTCATTGACACAAAGGGGTGAGATCAGGAAAACCAGTGCCGAACTATGTCGGGACATTGAGACAGCTTGGAGAGATGTATGCGAAATCTCCTTCGACGTTTCAGAGCAAGCGTCACAAGCGCTCGATGCAAGTGAGGCTGCAAGGGCTTGCTTCAATGAGCTAGCCAAGGAGCTGGTCTCAAATGCCTTCAGGCACGGAAAGGCGCAGCACGTCTGGATTCAGGCAAACCTCAACCAGGTTAGTGACTTGGAGCTCTTGGCGAAGAATGATGGGGTCGCTCTCCCTGTTTCAGCCGCTGAAGGGATGGGCCATGAGATGTTTACGGAACTCACCTCCGAGTGGAAGATTGTCTCGAGAGCGCCAGCCACAATCAAACTGGTGCTTCCCGTGCGCATGAGCGTCGTCTAGCCCAAAAGTAGACAGCTCTCCGAAGTTCCCATCGAGGAATAATTCTCGAGAATCCTGATGCATGATTTTTAGCCTTAAAGTAATGTTGCGAAGGTTAAAAAGGACTTCTGGCAGGCATGCGGCCTTTTGGCTAATGCTTGCCGGCTTGGGTGTGTCCGGTGTGATCACCTCGGCCGTGGCGACCGCCACTAACGCTACCTGTGACGTTGAAGTTAGTTACTCTCGCGGCTTCAAAATTGAGACCATTACAAACCCGGGTGTTTGCGATTGGACAGCTCCAGCGGGAGTGTCCCAGATCGACGCCCAACTAGTTGGTGGCGGTGGCGGTGGCGCATATTCTGCCGCGGCAGGTGGAGGCGGAGGCGGAGGCCAATACGTTCGGTTAAACAGTGCATCAGTTACGCCAGGCACGAGCTACCAAGTTGAAGTTGGAGCAGGTGGGGCTGGCGGGGCTGGCTCTTCTTCTCAAGGCAATCCTGGAGCGGACGGTTCTGACTCGAGTTTTGTAGGCGTCACTGCTTTCGGAGGTGAGGGGGGAAAGGTTGGTACCGCAACTGGTAATCCGCTCGGTGCTGGAGGGGCCGCCTCAAAAAGCGCGACCGTTAACTTTGGAACGGCAGTGCCGCAAGCTTCATGGGCTGGGGGAACAGCACAATCAGTTGTAGGAACAACCAACATTTCACCGACGTGCCCTAACACCAGACTGGGTGGCGGTGGAGCAGGAAGCGGAGCTGTGGGCTCCTCAACTGGAGTTGGCGGTGCGGGGTTCGTCTCCAATTTCAACTTTCAAAATGTCACCTATGGCGGCGGGGGTGGTGGTCACCGTGAGAGTTCGTCTACCTATAACACTGCTGCGACGGGCGGAGCTGGTGGAGGTGGAGCGGGCGGCCATGCCTTAGCTACCTTGCCGCAGCCGGGAACCGATGGCCTTGGCGGTGGAGGCGGTGCCAGAGGAGGCCAGTGCGGCGCGGCCGGTCTTGGGTCAGCATCCACACATGGCGGCGCTGCCGGAGGCTCTGGCCAAGCTGCAATTCGTTACTACTCCCCGGAAGTTCTGAGCACACCAACCGCAGTCGGGTTGCAATCCAGAGTTGAACTCCAGTGGACCAAATCACAAGACATCTTCGCTACCGGGTACCGAATAGTTTGGTCGACCACTCAGAGCGACCTTGCCGATGGCTCACTCTCGAGCAGAACACCAATCACGGTCAGCTCAAAAGACACAAACTTTTACAGCCACACAACGCTAACCAACGGACTCACCTATTACTACAGAGTTGCAACTGCCTTTACCAACACAGCCAATCAAACAATCATCAGTAGCTACTCGGATGTTTTCTCAGCCTCACCAGCTATGACCCGGACTGACGTTTTCTCCGTCACCCGCAACACCCAATACTTCACCGTCCCGCAGGGAGTTTCCTGGATTGAGGTCGAGTCACGGGGTGCTGGGGCCCACTCGACCAATGGTGGCTATGGCACCGGTGGAACAGTAAAGGCGCTGGTTCCTGTAATTCCAGG
>CAXNHX010000102.1:0-3757 GCA_964202305.1 Aquiluna sp. | reverse complement strand
GAGCGCCTCTTGGCCTCTGCCTTGGTCATGCCCTTGTTGTGGATCTGGAGGGCCTCCGTGATTTGGAATCCGACCGTGTAGACAGGGTTTAGAGCTGTCATGGGCTCCTGGAAGATAACGGCAATCTTCTGGCCTCTGATCTCCCTCAGTCGCTTCTTATCGGCTCCGATGAGCTCTTCGCCCTCTAGCTTCACGGAGCCGGATGCACGACCATTCACCGGCAGGAGGCCCAAGAGGCTCATTGCAGAGGTTGACTTGCCAGAACCTGACTCACCAACAATGGCGAGCACCTCTCCTGGTTTGACGTTGAAGTTGATGCCGGATGCGGCCATTACCCACTCTCCGTCGACCCAGAAGTCGACGGACAGTTCACTGGTTTCAATAATCGGTTTAGAGGTCATTTAGGCACAAACCCTTTTCGTTTACTGCAACACTTGTGACGTGCAGGTTTTCATTGCTAAGTCCTCGAGATACCTCTCGATTGCCATCATCGGTGCCATGGCGCTGGCTTTGGCCAGCGTCTTTGCCACCGATGGCATCTCGGGAGTGCTTCTGAGCACTCCCCTGGTTTTGACCATAGTTTTTGGCACCCTGATGCTCTTTTGGTTTCCCGGGGTTGAGGTCAGTGAAAACGAGGTTGTGATCAAGAACGTCGTTAGAACCTTCAGGGTTCCCATGCAAAAAATCGCAAGAATCGATACCCGCTGGGCTCTTGCTCTCTACCTCGAAGGTGGTAAACGCATCACCAGTTGGTCTGCAACTGCACCCGGAAGACACACCAGCATCTTCGCTAGCCGTGAGCAGGGTCAGCATTTGCCCGAGAGCACCTACCTCGCCGGCACCGTTAGACCTGGAGATTTGATCAGCACCGATTCCGGTGCTGCTGCGGCGACCATTCGCCGTTACTGGGAACAGCAAAGAGACACTGGCCCCCTCAAGGAAGATGCCGAAGTCGTTGTCACTTGGCACCTCGGCCAACTGGCCAGCCTTGCTGCTCTGGTGGTTTTGAACTTTATTGTTCTCAACTAAAAGGTTCTGAACTTCTAGCTCGCCGACTCTCATTAGTTTGCCTTGCGGTTTCTGATGAGCTTCTTGAGGTCGTTGATTGCACCCTCGGTGCGAGGTAGACGCCTTTGCCTTGGGTCAAAGGCGTCTCTTAGGCCATCGCCGATGAAGTTAATCGTTAGCGCGATGATCACGATGAACAGACCCGGATACCAGAACAACCAGGGCCTGGTCTTGAAAGCTTCGTTGTATTCGCTGATGATCTGACCCAGAGAGATATCTGGCGCAACGATGCCGAATCCCAGGAAGCTAAGTGAGGTCTCAATCAAGATGGCAGCTGCCATCAACAGGGTTGCGTTCACCACAATGACACCAATGGTGTTTGGCATGATGTGCTTGAAGATAATTCTGAAGTTTGAAGCACCAGCAACTCTTGCGGCATCTACGAACTCACGCTCTCTGAGAGCTAGGAACTCAGCTCTCACCAGACGCGCTAGACCGGTCCAGGCAAGTGCTCCAAGCAGGATGGCGAGTGATACGGCATCGCCACCAAAGCTGCGGCTTAGAACCGCTCCTACGACCAAAAGCGGCAGGATGATGACCACGTCAGTGGCACGCATCAGGAAGCTGTCAATACGGCCGCGGAAGAAGCCAGCAATCGCACCAACGGTGACACCAATCACGGTTGAAAGAACACCAACGATGAGCACAACAATCAGCGACTGCTGAATGCCTCGCATGACTCTGGCAAAGATGTCCTTGCCCAGGGTGTCCTGACCAAAGGGGTGCTCGCCGATGGTGAAGTTTGCAAGATCCATGGTTGGCTCACCACCGGTGTTTAGAACGTCATAGTTCTCATACCAGTTGTAGGGCCACCAGCCCTCGATGCGAGTGCCATCAATGGCCAGTCTGTTGGTGTTGGGGTCGTTGATCAGGCTGCCTGAGCCACCGACGACCGTGCCGACCGAGGTGAAGGCCAGCAGGGTAATGAAACCAAGAACAAAGAGTGAGATAACGGCAGCCTTGTGGCGGAAAAAGCGCCTCCGGACAATCGTCCCTAGCGAGAGACCTTCGGTCTCGCGCTGCTCGATTGTGATCTCACGATTTAGTTGAGTCTCGTTTGTTGCCCGCTTTTTTGCCATTAGCCGATCCTGATTCTTGGGTCGAGCGCAGAGTAGAGCAGGTCAGCGATGACGTTACCAATAACCGCCATCAGACCCACCACCATGACATAGCCCATTACTAGGTTCACATCGACCGCATTGAGGCCTCTCACAAAGAGCGATCCCATGCCGTTCCAGGCAAAGACCTGCTCGGTGATCACCGCCCCACCAATTAGACCTGTGATGTCCACGGGGATGATGGTTGCAATGGGCAGCAAAGCGTTACGCATTGCGTGACGCACGACAACCGTGCGCTCATTGAGACCCTTGGCACGTGCCGTGCGGACATAGTCCTGGTTCATTACCTCGAGGAGCGATGCTCGGGAGTATCGGGTGTAGCCAGCCACCGAGATAATCATCAACGCCGCGGTTGGCAAGATCAGGTGGGCATAGGAATCCAGCAGATCCAGCCACATGTTCTCTTGACGCTTCACCGAAGGGGTGACAGCACCAATGGTCGAGATGAAGCCGTTTTGGATGGGAATCAACTCGATGTATTGGCCCCAGTACTGCAGAGCTTCATCGATGATCATGATGATGCCAGCCAAGAAACCGGTAGTTCCGGCTGCCCTGGCAATCTCCTTGCGACCATCGCCACCAAACAAAAGGCCCAGGGCCACGCCCAGCACGGTCATGATGGCGATCCAGCCAAAGATGCCGAGTGCTCCGGGTACATAGAAGAAGAAGTACTGACCAGGTAGCCACATCGCACCCGCGACCACTGCCATGCCGGCCACGGCAATTACACCGCGACGCATGCCAAAACCGATTGAGAGCAGCAGAACAACGCCGGCAACCAGCAGGGTCAGCAGAACAACGCCAACGGTGCCGATGGATGGATACTTCAGCCACTGGGTGACATTCAAGAACAAAATTAGGAGTCCCGATAGAGCAAGTGATCCCACAAAAGCTCGAATTCGAGTTTGCAGGCCACCACCCACGATGCCGGTCACCAACGCGGACAGCCCTATGGCTATCAGGACGGCTGTGGTGGCCGGAATGACGGGCTCAGCTAAGAACCTGTTGAACTGGATAGCGCCGAACTCTTTGAGAAGAACAGCCACCCAGAAGATTGGCAGTGAATAGAAGATGAAGGCAAAGAAAGTAACGGTGTAGTCATAGCCCGAGTACTGCCTCAGGGCGGTGGTCATTCCTACCGCTACACCAACAACAATCGACAAAACGGTGGCCAGTGCAATCAGCTGCACGGTAGACGCCACTGCCCCGGTCAAGGCCTCGGTGACGGGTATCTCCGCTCTCGACACGGCAATACCGAGGTTGCAGTTTCCGATCAGACAGCCGGCTGCTCCCCCGAGCCAAAAGAAATAGCGAATTGGGGGTGGGACATCGAGGTTGAGTGCCTCGGTTAGATAGGCAATTTTGTATTGAATATCCGGGTCGCGCGAGCCGCGAAGCTCGAGCAGCGGGTCACCCGAAATAGCCGTGAGGTTGTAAACAATGAACGAGGCCACCAGCAACACCAGTAGGGTTGCCGCCGCTCTTCGGACGATAAAACTAAGCACCATTGCTCCTGACGGGCAGTGATTGGGGGCCACCGATTGCTCGATGGCCCCCTCTCGACTATGCGA
>CAXNHX010000101.1:0-3763 GCA_964202305.1 Aquiluna sp. | reverse complement strand
GTCTTTGAAGTGCCTTGAAAATCTAGGTAGTCGGCTACGTCTGTGAGGTAAGCCTTCTGGGTGTTCTCGCTCGTACCTCTTGCAGAGAGCCACCGGCCAAACTGCGCAAGTTCGCGTGAGAGATCCATGCCACAAAGACTAACTTCGCTTATTCATCACGCGCGGATAAACATGGGGGCTGGCTTGCGCTCACTCTGAACCTGTCGCAACTCCGACAAGACCTCTGAGATGGTCAACCCCGACTCCGCAGCGATTTCCTCGACCCCTCGTTTTCCATCACGCATGGCGTCTAGGACTCTTCTTCGCACCGAGCTGTCCTCAAAGAGAACCTCTTTTCCAAGCTGAAAGGGTTTTGCCAGTCCCTCCTGAATCATCGCGTTAGCGCCCTGCGAGGCGCGATCAGACCATGCCCCCGGAATCGCAAACACTTCTCGACCCAGCATCCTGGCTGAGTTGGCGGTATTTCTGGAGCCTGAACGATAAGCCGCTTGCACAACATATAGCTCTCTGCTCGCAGCCGCTATGAGGCGATTTCGCTGCAGGAAGCGGAAGCGGCTCGGGGCCGTGCCAGGTGCCAGCTCACTCACTAGAGCTCCCCCAGCCCTGACAATCTCATGAAACAGTGACCAGTTATCTAGCGGGTAGGCACGATCGATACCTCCAGCCATAAAGGCGACAGTGGGCAAACCCTGATCGAGCGCGGCTCGATGAGCGGCGGCATCAATGCCCTTAGCTCCTCCGGACACCACGGGAGAATTCAGCAACCTCACTAGCTTTGCTGTCTGGTTTAGTCCCTTCGCCGAGGGTTCACGCGTTCCCACTACCCCCACAAACTCTTGTTCCAGAGCTTCGAGGGAACCCGCGACCCACAACACATAAGGAGCATGATTCCCGAGATCGGCAAACTTGGAGGCTAAAAGTGGCAGCTGGTCGAAGAACACTGGCCTAGCTCCCCAGCGCAACGCTTTCTGTATGGACTCATCGAGGTCGATGCTTTTCTGGCGAAGTTCGAAGCGCTCGATTAGCCCCTGCAGATTTCCAAGTTGCTCGGGATAAAACGCAGCTAGGTATTCCTGAAGGTTTCGCCGAGTCGCTGGGTGTGAGGTTCTTAATGCGATCTCGGGACCGAAGTTCTCAAAGATCAGGTGAGCTAGCGCATCGCCTGGCTCGGAGAGCATGGAGTATTTGATGATTTCAAGCTGGTGTTGTGTGATCTGCATGATCGCCTCCTTGGAAGGCGATGCTTACAAACCAGAGTGCTCGTGAGAGCGTGAAAAACTAAATCTGTGGATAACTAGGGCTGATCGCCCACTGCCAACTCTTCAGGAATCTGGATATCCTGATTGCCGATCTCCTCGACGTTGACGTCCTTGAAGGTCATGACCTTGACCTGCTTGACAAACCTGTCCGTGCGATAGATGTCCCAAACCCAAACATCCTGCATCTGCAGTTCAAAGTAAAAGTCTGTTGCGGTGTCTACTCGCTTGAGCTCGACCTCATTGGCCAGGTAAAACCTTCGCTCAGTCTCGATTACGTAGCGGAACATCTTCACGACGTCGCGGTATTCGCGATAAAGAGCTAGCTCTTGATCTCTGTCGTAGTCTTCGAAGTCGTTTTCTTCCATGGCGTGTTGAGTCTAAACCTCAAAAAAGCAAAAGGTCTTCCGCAAGGATTTTTGTTAGCCAACTCTTCCGATGCTCAGGGCTTGGACCCGTGCTCTGTATGGCTTCAATGTGTTTCTGAGAGGCGTAACCCTTGTTCTCCTCAAAGCCATAGCCCGGGTAAATCTTCGCTAGCTCAACCATCAAGGCGTCTCTCGCCACCTTCGCCGAGATAGCTGCGGCAGCGACGCTGCCGCAGTCTCTATCGGCCTTGGTCTTTAGAACAACCTCGATGCCCAAATCGGCAAGGAAGTTGTGAGAACCATCGAGCAGGATCACCGGGTTTGAATACCTGATGTTCTCGAGGGTTTGAACCACGGCAGTCTTGAGTGCGGCCATGATGCCGCGCTGGTCGATGAACTCCGCAGGAGCTAAACCAACCCTGGCTTCGCCCCAATTTGCCACTTCGTGAGCGAGGGCCGCTCGCTTAGCCTCGGGCACGAGCTTGGAGTCTTTGAGGTCCTTGGGCATGCCATCGAAAAGCTCCGCGGTGAGAAAGAAAGCTCCGGAGGCAACTGGCCCTGCGAGTGCTCCCCTGCCGACCTCGTCGATGCCGATGACCACATCGTGGCTTCTCAGAAGCTCACGCTCAAGCTCAAGGCTTGGGAACGCCACCAAATACCTCAGGGAAGTTATCCAGGTAACCCCAGTTCTCCATTGGCCAAGAGATCACAAACGCCCTGCCAACCAAAACCTCAACTGGCACGAACCCCCCGGTTGGCAGGTCAGTGTGATACCTGGAATCTGTTGAGTTAGGCCTGTTGTCGCCCATCACCCAGTAGTGACCCTCAGGGACCGTGACGCTGAACTCAATGTCCGAGGGAGTAGCACCGGGGCGAAGGTATGTCTCGTCGATGCCAACTCCGTTGACCATGATGCGACCCTCGTCATCACAGCAGGTGACGGTGTCCCCTGGGAGTCCAATGACGCGCTTGACTAGATGCTCGGCGGAATCTGGAGCTGTGATGCCGAAGGTGCCAAGGACGAAGTCGCTGATCTCTTGGATTGGTTCTTTCTCGGTGGTTGGAATAGCTCCCAGCCAGCCTCCTGGGTCACGGAAGACCACAACATCACCGCGCTGGATCTCCATGACCTCTGGCACCATCACGTTGACGATGATGCGGTCATTTATCTGCAGGGTGTCAAGCATTGAGCCCGAGGGGATATAGAAGCTCCGGATTAGGAAAGCCTTGATCAAAACCGAGAGAATCAGGGCAGCGCCAACGATAACGACCAGGTCGATAAGGAAGGCAGCTACGGGGTTTTTTCTAAATTTCTTCAGAGAGCGCGACAAGCCAGCAATAGGTGATTGCTTTCGGGGTCTGGTCTCCCCGGTTTCTGACATGTTGCTAAGTCTAGTTAGGTGTGTCTAGTTAGACGTTTTCGCGCTTCTCGCGAATCTTCGCAGCCTTACCGCGAAGTGAGCGCAAGTAGTAAAGCTTCGCACGACGCACGTCACCCTTTGACACAACCTCAATCATGTCGATTACTGGGGAGTGGATTGGGAAGGTTCTCTCTACGCCAACCTGGAATGAGACCTTGCGAACAATGAAGGTCTCGCGGATGCCGTGACCGGAGCGAGCAATAACAATGCCCTGGAACACCTGAATACGGCTGCGGTTACCTTCCACGATGTTTACGTGGACCTTTACGGTGTCGCCGGCGCGAAACTCTGGGATGTCGGTCTTTAGGTTCTTGGCGTCTACAACGTCGAGAATGTGCATGATCTCTTCTTTCCTTTTGCACGCAGGTCAAAACGGTTAGCTAAAAAGTTTTTGTTTTATGCCCGTACTCCCCTGCGGCAGAGACCTTTGGGCACCGGAGAAGTCTGCCACACCACAGCTGCGAAAAGCAACCTATGGAGCTTCGTAGGGCGAGATGATATTCCAAATCGTTTCGGAGACCCAGGTCTCCTTGCGACCTCTACCCACCTGGCCCCTAGACCTGAGAAGCCCTAGTGATTCAGCCTGACGAATGAGCCTCGATGCAGTTGGCTGAGAAATGGCAAGTCTCTCTGTGACAAAAGCAACGCTGATGATTGGTTGCTCAACAAGAAGATCAATCAAGGCCGTCATCGACTTTGAGGCCGAATAGTGTCTGTC
>CAXNHX010000100.1:0-3783 GCA_964202305.1 Aquiluna sp. | reverse complement strand
GTTGGTCTGAGGAACGCATCGGTGATGTTCTCGCCTGCCAGAAGCGGCAGAGTTAGGAGCTTTTGCAAGGCGGCGGCGGCGCTGTTGGCGTGAATGGTGCAGAGCCCGGGGATTCCAGAATTTAGAGCCACCAGCATGTCCAGCGCTTCAGCTCCGCGCACCTCGCCGATCGCAAGTCGCGCAGGTCGCATGCGCAGTGCCTGCTTCACCAGATCTCGAAGGCTGATCTCATTGCTGCCCTCGAGATCTGCGGGCCTGGTCTGCATCGCGACCCAATCTGGATGCTCAATGGCTATCTCGAACGTGTCCTCGCAAGAGACCAGGCGCTGATCGTCCCTTAGTTCCCGAAGCAGTGCCGATAGCAGAGTCGTCTTTCCCGCCTGAGTTGCTCCGGCAATCAAGACGCTCTCACCACTGGCCATCGCCTGCTGGAGCCTGCAATGCTGCAGTTCGTCGATAGTTCCAAGGTTGCGCAGGTCACCGAGTGTGACGTTTGCTTTGGGAAACTTACGGATGTTTATGGCCCAGTGCTCTTGGGTGATCTCTGGGATCACAATGTGCAGTCTTGAGCCATCGCTGATTGCAGCATCGACAAATGGCGTGAGCCTGTCGACCCTTCGTTTGGAGTGTGAGAGTAGGCGGTAGCAGATGCTGCGCAGCTCGCTCGCCGGAAGATCAAGAGCAACTTTTCGATATCCGCTATTGCCAAAGAAATGAAGCTCATTGGGTCGGTTGATCCAGATTTCCTCGATATCCCCGTCATCCATGAACGGCTGGAGTGCGCCGTATCCGGTGAGCTTTCGCATCGCGAGTTCTTGCAGTTCCAATTCGTCAAGAACGTGGCTGGACTCTTCAGCAACCTCGTCGATTGCCCGCTGGGTAGCGGTTTCAATGTCCAGCTTCTCCTGGCGGACCAGACCGCGGGACTTCGTCAGGATTACATCGAGGGCTTGCATGGCGAAAACCCTCACAGAACCAAGAATTTCCTGCTTTGGGTTTTCCACAGGGGCGAAAAACGCTAAGCTTCTGTGGTTCCAAGCGGGTGTGGCGAAATTGGTATACGCACCAGATTTAGGTTCTGGCGCCTCACGGCATGGGGGTTCAAGTCCCTTCACCCGCACGAACAAAACCCCTAGAGTTCGCTCTGGGGGTTTCTCGCTTCATAGCGCCTACTTAGGCCTGTGGAGAACTTGCTCCAACAGCAATTGAGTTCCCATAAAGTCGCAATCAATACCCATCTTCTGGCTGCGACAGCTGTATTGTGTAGCTACAATGTAGAAACAATGGAGAAAATCATGACTTCAAAAGTGAGCCGCTGGGGAAACAGCCCGGCTATTCGCATTCCAAAGCCGCTGCTTATCGCTGCTGGTTTCTCCTCAACTCAGAACGTTACGATCACGGCCACCGATGGCAGGCTGGTTGTTGAGCCAGTTCAGACCCCTCGCTTTGATCTGGATGAGCTTGTTTCGAGAATTACCCCTGAAAACCGTCATCAGGAAACTGATTTCGGCACTTCAGTTGGAAGAGAGTTCAACTAGTGCCTGACTACATCCCCGATGCTGGAGATGTGGTTTGGCTTCAATTCAATCCGCAGACCGGTCACGAGCAAGCGGGCCATCGCCCAGCTTTAGTTGTGAGCCCAAAGAGTTTCAACCGAAGTTCGGGCATGGCGGTCTTTTGCCCTCTGACCACAAAAATCAAGGGCTACCCGTTCGAAGTCCTGGAGGAGATCGACGGTGAACCCAGTGCCATCCTTGTCGATCAGGTAAGGGCTATGGACTGGTCAGCACGCAGTGCAAAATTCAAGACAAGAGTTTCGGGCGAATCCCTTCAAGAAGTTCGAGGAAAACTCGCTGCGCTGTTGGGTCTCCAAGACTAACTAACGCTTACCGTGCCCCTGTTGTGGTTGATCTCGAAACGGTGCGGACCGCGGTGAACAATCTCGACCCCGTCCCCTCCCACTGACTCAATACCCAGCCCCTTGGCGATACCAGCAAAGAACTTCTTCTGAGATTCAAGCTCCAACTCGGTTGCTTGGTAGTAGGCGGTTGATGAGCCTAACGAGCGCTTTGCAATAGCAACGCTGCCCTTGGCATCTCCCCCCTCAAATGTTGCAACTACCTCGGCACCATTGGCTCTGGAGAGCTCGCTCCACAAAGTTGCACTCATGCCGTTTGAGAGCCTGATGCTCGATTCACGCAGAGGATAGAACTCTTCGACATAGACGCCGATAACGTCCTTGACCAACTTGCCGCCATAGCCGCCGAGCTTCACGCGAAGCGTGCGGTCAGAGATGTTGGAGAAGTAGCCAACCACCAGGTTGCCGCCCTCCCGGGCATAAGAGGTAAACGCCTCCTCCTGCTGCTCTGAAAGCATGTGGACCATTGGCATCAGCACCAGTGGATACTTCGAAAGCTCTGCCTTGGTGGCATCGGCCGAGACAAAATCAACCTGGATGCCAAGCTCCCAAAGTGCTCGGTACCACTTGGCCACGGTGTCCGGGTAGTTGATGTCATCGGTTGGCAGATTCTGCTGCATCAGCGCCCAGTACTGCTCGTAATCGAACACCATCGAGACCTTGGCTCGGTTGGTCGGGAACTCCGAGATCTCGGGGTGAGCCTTGAGAAGCGCACCGAGCTCCGAGATCTCGCGGTAAACCCGTGTGTCTTCGCCAGCATGTGGAACCATGGCCGAGTGGAAGCGCTCGGAGCCGGCCTGACCCTGACGCCACTGGAAATACATCGCCCCTTGTGAGCCCCTGGCAACAAAACTCATCGCGTTGCGCTTTTCTTGGCCTGGAACCTTCGCGAAGTTCTTGGGCTGCCAGTTCACGGCAGAGGAGCTGTGCTCCATCAGTAGCCACTGGGCTCCCTTAGCAAAACCGCGGGTTAGATCAGCCATTTGAGCAAGATCAATGTGGTTCAGTTCGTCGTGCTGAGCGAGGTAGTGGTCGGTGGAAACAAAGTCGACCTCCTTGGCCCAGGCGAAGTAGTCCACAACGTGAGTGAACTTCATCGACATGAAGTTGGTGGTGACCGGGTTTACCTGGTCGTACTTCTTGATGATGTCGCGCTCCATCTTGTAGAGCTCCAGGATGTTGTCCGACGAGAAACGCCTAAAGTCCAGCTGGCAACCAGGGTTTGGGTGAGTGCCATCGGTGGTGCGCTTTGGCACCTGGATTTCTTCCCAGTTGTAGTAGCGCTGCGACCAGAAGTCGGTTCCCCAAGAGGCGTTTAGCTCATCCAGGGATGCGTAGCGGGTCTTTAGGTAGTCGATGAAGGCAGAGCGAGACACGTCGCAGTAGCAAAGTGGGTTGTGGCAGCCGTACTCGTTGTTCACGTGCCACATCACCACAGCCGGGTGCTTTGAATACCTCTCGGCAAGCTTCTCAACCAGAGCAGCAGCCTTCTTGCGATAGATAGGACTTGCGGAGCAGTAGGCCTGTCTTCCACCGAAACTACGCTGCACGCCATTGAAGTCGATTGGGAGCATCTCTGGGTGAGCGTGTGAAAGCCAAGCCGGTGGAGATGCGGTTGCGGTGGCCATGTCAACGCTGATACCACCCTCGTGCAGCATGCCCATGATCTCGTCGAGCCACGCGAAGTCGTAGTGACCGTCCTTTGGCTCTAGCTTTGCCCAGGAGAAGATACCCAGTGAAACCAGGTTCACCCCCGCCTTTTGCATCAGGCGAATATCCTCTGCCCAAACCTCCTTGGGCCACTGCTCAGGGTTGTAGTCGCCGCCAAAGTGGAGCTTGCCGAGATTGAGCATTTAGATTGCCTC
>CAXNHX010000099.1:0-3825 GCA_964202305.1 Aquiluna sp. | reverse complement strand
TTGCTTGCCACCCTCGTGCTCTCGGGGTGTGCAACCCTCCCCACCGAGCTTGATGTGCAGGCGGGACCCGAACTGGTTGCACCAACAGGGCAGGAGTTCTCCTACTACTCACCGGCAAGTCCGACGGTTGGAGCCAGCGCTCAAGAGATTGTGTCGGGCTTTTTGGCTGCGGGAACAGGGCCGCAGAACGACTACGCAGTTGCCCGCGAGTATCTTTCAGCGGATTTTGCTCAGCGCTGGCAGCCAACGGCAGAGACTCTCATTCGCAGCGGCGCTCCCGCCTTTCGTGAGTCAGGAGATTCCGTCCAGCTGGTGGATGTAACCCTGGGCGCAAGGCTGGACGAACACGGGCGGTATGAGGATCTATCCCCGGCTGAGAGTGCGACCCTTCGGTTCCAGCTCGTCCGAGAGTCAGGGGAGTGGAGAATTGCCGCAGCCCCCAACCTGACGGTGGTGACTCAGCCGGTCTTCTCGGTGGTGTTCAGCGCTTTCCCCATCTATTTTGTTGACACCCGCTCCACATTCCTCATTCCAGACTTGCGCTGGTTCCCCTCGAGAGCCTCCACGCCAACTCGACTGGTTACGGCCCTGCTGGCCGGACCGTCCAGCTGGTTGGACAATGCGGCCACCTCTGCAATCCCAGAGGGGACTGGCCTAACCATCAATGCGGTGAGTGTGGAAGCTGGAGTTGCAAGAGTGGACTTTGATGCCAATGCTCTTGCGGCCGATGCTCTATCGAGGCAAGTGATGCTGACCCAGCTGCGGTCGACACTGATTCAAATCAGTGGCGTGAATCAGGTGGCTATCTCGGTCAATAACTCACCTCAGGAAATTGAGCCTTCAGAACTCCCTGACTCCACGAATCTTGGCCCCACCTTTGCCCTCACTCGAAACGGGGTTCAACGGGTCAACGTCGCGGAGCAGTTGCCACTCAGTGGCACTGACAACATCGTAGAAAGCTATGAACCAGAGCACTTCACCATTGGTGATGACGGCCGAAAAATAGGTTTCAGTAACCCGGACGGCGTTTACCTACTGGAGCGCGATGGACTCGCTTTGAGAGTCTCTCAGCTCAGTGAAACTGGAGCAATCGCATCCTTGGAATTTGACAGCTTTGGAGCACTCTGGGTTTTCCCAAGGGACGCCTCAAGCCCAATCGAGGTCTTCGACGCCAGGGGTGTTGCTAGATCTCTCCCAAGCGAACTTGAAGGTCTGAGAGTGTGGGGAAGTCTCTCACCAGAAGGGGGCCGGTTGGCTCAGGCCATCCAGAACCCAACCGGTGAGAGTGTTCTGAGTATTGAGACCATCAGCAGAGATTCGGCCATGATTCCACTGCGCACCAATTCAGGACTGGCTCTTCGGCCCGTGGTTGGAACTCCGATTTCACTCACCTGGCATGGATCCAACGCGATCCGAGTCTTGGAGCAAACGGCGAGTGGCTTGAGTGCACTAAGTGAGTATCCACTCACAGGTCCTCGTCGCCCTCTAACGATGCCACCGGTAGTCGGTACCCAGCTGCTTTCAGGCCCGTCATCAATCTCTACCTATCTTCTCTCGGAAACTGGAGAGCTTTGGACTCTCACAGGCAATACCTGGCGCCAGGGCGCGAACGGGGTAATTGCTCTGGCTGCGCTGCGCTAACAGGGCTTAGAACTCTAAGTTTCTCCACAGCCTGAGCCGCAGGCCGGAAGAGCGGCGTGGGAGGGAGTGAGAATCAACTCATGATTTCTGAGTTGGTTGACATTGCGTTTCCAAGCATCTGCCTAGCCTGTGGCCAAAAGCCAAAGCCCCTCTGCGAGCAGTGCATCCCGGAGTTTGGAATTCACACAGAGTCAGAAGCGTCGATCTTTGCCGCCGAACTGGGCGAGGAACTCTCGAGCATCCTGAGTGCTTTCAAGGATAAGAATCGAGTTGCGCTGACTCGACCACTGGCGATTGGCCTCCGCCCTGCGCTCCTAGCTGCTATTGAACTCTTGTCGCCGACAATCATCGTTTGCCCACCGTCTTCGAGGCGCAACTTTCGCAAAAGGGGCTTCAATCCTGCGCTTCGGCTCTTTCGGGCGGCAAACACAACTCCTTTGATAGTTACGGACCGGCTTTTGCGCTTGAAATTCCAGCCCAGAGATCAGCGCGGGTTAGATCGCTGGGAGCGCAGCACTAACCTTCAAGATGCTTTTGTAGCCAGGCCAACCAAGCACCGAGTTCTTTTGGCAGACGATGTCGCCACAACTGGAGCGACGCTCACAGCGGCAACGCGGGCTCTCGAATCCGCTGGTGCAAAAGTGGTTGGAAGCTGTGTGCTAGCTAGGAGATTTTCAATTTCCTCCCACAGCGAATCGAATTAGGCGTAGTTTGTTTTTAGGCAAAGTTGCCTGACTGGAGGTAGAAATGGAACTAAGAATTTCAGCGAAAAACCTCACGGTATCGGAGCGATTTAGAGATTATGTCTCCGATAAATCCGGGAAAGTCGAACAGTTCTCACATAAACCGCAAGAACTAAACATCAAGGTCACCCGCTACGACCGCACTCACTCCGCAGGCCAAGAGGACCAGGTTGAGCTCACCGTATTCGAGCCCGGTCACGTGGTGCGTGCGGAGGCTCGCGCGGATGACAAGTTTGCTGCGTTCGACATCGCTTTTGGAAAGCTATTGGAGCGACTGCGTCGCTATGCCGATAAGCACAAGGTTCACCGCGGTGGAAACCACAAGCGCGTCGGCACGAGTGAGTTGGCGGCGAATGACTTTGCCGATCTGGACATTACGCCGGTTGACCACACCTTGCTAACGGGTGAGATTCCAATCATTAGCGAGACGGAACAAGTTCCGGTTAGTGAGCTCATGATCAGAAGCAAAGAGTTTGAGCGCGTCCCTATGTCAAAAGAGGACGCTGTCGGTCACATGGAGCTGGTCGGGCATGACTTTTACCTGTTCCACGACATCGACTCGGATAAACCATCCGTTGTTTATCGCCGACGTGGCTACAGCTACGGAGTAATCTCGCTGAGCTAGGAGCAATCCTCGAGGGCTAGAATTGCACCCGAAAACCTAGGAGTAACTTTTGGCCTCATTATTCGACAGATTGCTGCGTGCCGGCGAAGGCAAGATTCTCAAAAAGCTTCAGTCAATTGCGGTTGAGGTCAACGCTCTTGAGCCGAACTACCAGGCACTTAGTGACCAAGAGCTACTTGGCGAGACCGCTAATCTCAGGGAGCGCTACGCTGCGGGCGAGACCCTGGATGACCTGCTCCCAGAGGCGTTCGCCGCCGTGCGTGAAGCATCCGTAAGAACTTTGGGACTGAGGCACTTCGATGTCCAAATCATGGGTGGTGCTGCGCTGCACCTAGGCAACATTGCCGAGATGAAGACCGGTGAGGGAAAGACCCTGGTTGCAACCCTCGCCAGCTACCTGAACGCTATTCCGGGACGTGGTGTTCACGTGGTCACCGTCAACGACTTCCTAGCCGGGTATCAGTCGGAGCTGATGGGTCGAATCTTCCGCGCACTGGGCATGACTACCGGGTGCATCATCAGTGGGCAAGATCCTGAGCAAAGACGAGCTCAGTACGAGTGCGATATCACTTATGGAACCAACAACGAGTTTGGTTTCGACTACCTGCGTGACAACATGGCCCTAAACAGGGCTGATTTGGTTCAGCGCGGCCACTTCTTTGCACTCGTTGACGAGGTTGACTCGATTCTTATCGACGAGGCCCGTACCCCGCTGATCATCTCCGGTCCTGCAGCCCAGGATGTCAATCGCTGGTTTGCAATCTTCGCAAAGCTCGCCACCACTTTGGTTCGTGACGAGGACTACGAGGTAGACGA
>CAXNHX010000098.1:0-3887 GCA_964202305.1 Aquiluna sp. | reverse complement strand
GCGAAACTACCGATTCGGGGACATCAGGTTAACCAGACTGTGACCGAAACGCCGCAGTGAACGCGATTTTCAAAACTAGACTTCTACCCAGCAGAAAGAGCGATTTTGAGCGAGAACGAAAGACTGATTGCAGGCCGCTACCGCCTAGGTCAGTTGGTTGGCCGCGGCGGCATGGCCGAGGTATTTGAAGGGTATGACCTAAGGCTCGGTCGCACCGTCGCAATCAAGCTGCTGAAATCCGATCTCGCCAACGATGCCAGCTTCGAGGCGAAGTTCCGCCAAGAGGCTCAGGCCAGTGCCCGCATGGCTCACCCAACAATTGTCCGCGTCTATGACGCCGGAGAAGAAGAGGCCACTGACCAGAACGGCCAAATCGTAAAGACTCCCTACATCGTTATGGAGCTGGTCCGAGGCAAACTGCTGCGCGAGGTTAGTCACGAGGGCGTTACTCCTGACAAGGCAGTGCGCTATGTGGGCGGGATTCTGACTGCGCTCGAGGTCTCTCACCGCGCCGGTGTTGTGCACAGGGACATCAAGCCCGCAAACGTAATGATTGGCGACAACGACAGCGTCAAAGTAATGGACTTTGGAATTGCCCGTGCGGTCTCAGACAACTCCGCCACCCAGGCAGCCACAGCCGGAATTGTCGGAACAGCCCAGTACTTCTCACCAGAGCAGGCACGTGGTGAATCTGTTGATGCACGCACAGACCTCTATTCCACCGGTGTGATCCTCTACGAGCTTTTGGCTGGCCGACCGCCGTTTACTGGTGAGAGCGCTGTTTCGGTCGCCTACCAACACGTGTCTGAGGCGGTGGTTCCCCCTAGCGTCCATAACCAGAGAATCACTCCGGAACTAGATCAGGTGGTTTTGCGCGCCATGGCCAAGAGCCCTGACGATAGATTCCAGACCGCCGAGGAATTCCGTGAGCATCTGCTAGCAGCATTTGCAGGAACGCCGATCACTTCGGAGACCAAGGTTCAGGAAATGAAGCCGGTGCAGATCGATGCAACCGAAATCATTACAACTCCAGAGGTTCAATTACCGACTTCTCTTCTCGAGGGTTTTGAAACCGCTCCGAGCACGCAGCTCACCGCAACCAACAGCAAGATTGGAGCTGGTGTGCTTTGGGGACTGGGAACCGGAGTGCTGGTTATCTTGGTGGGGCTAATTTTTTGGGTCATGAACCTTGGTGGCTCAAACCCTTCGCCAACCAACAACACTGGAATCTCGGTGGCTAGCGTTGAGGGTTCCCTCTACGAGGATGCACTCAACACTCTTACAGCTCAGGATTTGCTTGTGCTTCGCGTTTACGAGAAGAGCGAGGACGTTCCTGAGGGAGTCGTAATCCGCCAAGTTCCCGCAGCTGGAACCCAGGTCCTTAACAACACTGCGATCACCCTCTATGTCTCGTCCGGTGCCACCGAAGTGACGGTGCCAAATCTTGTTGGTAAGTCGGAGGCCGATGCGGTGGACCTTATCGAAGGGCAAGGACTCACTGTTGGATCAATTACGGTGGTGAACTCACCGAGCGTGCCAGAGGGCACGGTTATCGCCTCTGACCCAGTGACCAACTCGAGACTGCCTCTGGGAAGCGTGATTAACCTGGTGCTTTCAAATGGAACGGTTCAGGTCCCCGACGTTAGAAACCTAGAAGTTCTCGAAGCAAGAAACATCCTCACCGGACCAACGATTGGTTTCACCGTCTCGGTTGAGATCTTGGATGCCGCGCTCTGCACGGGAACTCCAGGCAATGTGGTACTGGAGCAATCGGTGCTCCCTGGCGAGGCCCCGCAACTTCAGAACGTGATCCTTTATGTCGAGTGCGTTGGGGGAACACCTGTCGAACCAGAACCGGGCGCTGAGCAAACCGATGCTCCTGCGGAGGACGTTCAGGGCTAGGAATCAACCCTGGGGCTCAGGTGCTTGGCTTTGTCGAGCGCCCCCTGCAGACCTAAAGACTCCAGCCAGTTGGCCAGCATGTGATATCCACCCTCGGTCATGACGCTCTCCGGGTGAAACTGGACTCCGTAGATTGGCTTTGTCTTGTGCTGCAAGCTCATGATCACGCCAGATTCGGTCTGGCCGGTGATCACCAAATCCTCGGGCACCGTCTCCCTAACTACAGCCAACGAGTGGTAGCGAGTGGCGAGGAAATCCTGAGGCAGACCGTTCAAAATCATGCTGTCTGAGTGTTGAACGCGAGAGGTCTTACCATGCATTAGCTCCGGAGCGCTCTCGACGGTGGCTCCCATGGCCTCCGCAATTGCCTGATGGCCCAGGCAAACCCCAAATACCGGATAGTCAGTAGCCAAAGCGTGTTTCACGGCTGGAATCGAAAGCCCCGCCGAGGCTGGGGTTCCAGGTCCTGGTGAGATAAGCAGCGCATCAAAGTTAGCTAGCAGTGCAGGCAATTCAGCCTCGGAAATGGAGTCATTTCGAATCACCTCAGTCTCCGCGCCCAGCTGCTGCAAATAGCCGTTGAGGGTGTAAACGAAGGAGTCGTAGTTGTCCAGAACCAGAATGCGCACCATGATCCCAATAGCCTAATCGGCTGTCGCGATTGGCAGTTAGGTAATAAACTTGCTCGCATGCCTGAATCACGTTCGCGCAAAACTAAGAAGTCCGAGCCTCTGCAGCCAACCATTGTTGGCAGAGAGGAAGCTGAGGAGAACCCGGTCTGGTACAAGGCCGTGATGTTCGGCCTGATGATCGTTGGGCTCGTCTACATCCTGATTTTCTATATCTCTTCGGCCCGCTACCCGCTGGGTGTTTCTGCCCCAATCGATCTGGGTAACTGGAACATTTTGGTCGGCTTTGGCATTGCCATGATTGGCTTTGCAATGACCACGAAGTGGAAATAGCTAGAACATAAGATCTATGCGCCAAATCGTGAGACCCACGATGGCGGCCCAAACCAAACCAATCCCCACTAGCTGCAAGAAGAGCTGGTTTGGCCTTCTGGTTCTGGCGTAAACCACGGCAATCAGGAAACCGGCAACCATTCCACCCAGGTGTCCCTCCCAGGAAATACCGGAGACAAAGAACCCGAGTGCGAAGTTGATGGCTATCAAACCAAACAGCTGAGAAGCGTTGCCTCCCGTGGCACGAATAATCACAAAGAACGCGGCCATCAAGCCAAAGAGAGCGCCTGAGGCACCAACCACCGGAACCACGGGATCTGATAGCCACAGCACAGCCACCGAACCTCCGAGAATCGAGGTTAGGTAGAGGATCAGGAAGCGCAGTGGCCCCAACATGGGCTCCAGCTGCCTACCAAAGATCCAGATTGCGTAGGAGTTAAAAAGAATGTGCAGCGGCCCGGTCCAATCATGCACAAAGCCCGCGGAGAGCATGCGCCATGGTTCACTCATCGCTAGTAGTGGCGCGAAGAAGAACTCATAGGTGATGTCGAGCCCAATTGGCGAAATCTGACCGAGCCAAACCAGGACGTTAATGATCAATAGCGCCGAGGTTACCGGCGCTATTGATCCACGTCTTAGGCGAAAAGCCACTTAGACCTTTTCGATGGTGATGCTTTCGATCACCACATCGTCAATTGGACGATCCTGGGCGCCAGTCGCGACAGCCTCGATCTGGTCAACCACCTTGCGACTAACGTCATCGGCTACCTCACCAAAGATGGTGTGGCGACCCTGAAGCCAGGTGGTTGGAGCAACGGTAATGAAGAACTGAGAGCCGTTGGTTCCAGGCCCAGCGTTTGCCATGGCTAGCTTGTAAGGCTCGTTGAAGTTAAGTTCTGGGTGAATCTCGTCACCAAACTGGTAGCCGGGGCCACCCATGCCGGTGCCGGTTGGGTCTCCGCCCTGAATCATGAAGCCTTCGATGATGCGGTGGAAGATGACGCCTGAGTAAAGCGAGGTGCC
>CAXNHX010000097.1:0-3958 GCA_964202305.1 Aquiluna sp. | reverse complement strand
AGTCGGTAGTCAGCCAACACGGTGGCGATCACGATGCCGGTGAGGATGAATAGTGCGTAGAAATGGACGCGTACCGGCCCTAGGTCGATGTAGCTGATTTCAGGAGACGGAATGCTCAGGAGGAAATTCACGCTTCCAATCCTAGACCGCCCGCAAGTTCGCGAGTCTTCTCCGTTAGTGCGGCTAAACCGCCAGTTTCATAGGCCTTTACGAACGCAGTTCCCACGATCGCTCCGTCTGCGTAGCTGTTCACTTCTCTGACCTGAGCGGCGGTCGAGATTCCAACTCCAACACAGGTTGGTGCGGTCCCAAGGTCCTTGACCTTCCCAACGACCTGCCTTGCCAGCTGGTCGAGGTTTGCCCGTTCGCCCGTGATGCCCATGGTCGAGACGGAGTAAACAAATCCCTGAGACGCCGCACTATTCGCTTTGACGCGCTCATCCGAGGAAGACGGAGCGACGAGGAACACGTGGTCGAGATCGCGATCGGAAGCCGCGTCGAGCCAGCGTGAGCCCTCATCCGGAATCAAGTCAGGAGTGATCATGCCCTGAGCCCCTGAGGACTTGAGTTGATCGGCAAACTCTTCAACACCGAAGCGCAAAACGGGGTTCCAATAGCTCATCACCAGCATCGGAGTGTCGACTTGCTCGCGCACACGCTTGATGACTTCAAAGGTCTGCTTCAGCCTGAAGCCATTAGCCAGAGCTTTCTCGGTTGCCTGCTGAATAACGAGTCCATCCATCACGGGGTCGGAGTAGGGAACTCCAACTTCAAGAATGTCGCACCCGTTCTTGGCCATCGCAACCAGTGCGTCGACTGAATCGTCAACAGTTGGATAACCAGCCGGAAAGTAACCTACGAGTGTCCCGCGACCGCTGTCGCGATTCTCACGCAGAATGTTTTCTACCTTGCTCATGCTTAGATCAACCCGAAGTAGCGGCCGGCGGTCTCCATGTCCTTGTCTCCCCTGCCGGAGAGATTAATCAGGATGTGAGCACCTTGAGGTAAGACCTTAGCCAGGTGCTCAATGCCCGCGAGAGCGTGTGCCGTCTCTATGGCAGGAATGATTCCCTCGGTCTGACTCATAAGCTTCATGGCTTCCATGGCTTGAGAGTCGGTGATGCCGTAATAGTTCGCTCTACCAAGATCCTTGAGCCAGGAGTGCTCTGGACCAACACCCGGGTAGTCCAGTCCAGCAGAGATTGAATGTGACTCAGAGGTCTGACCGTCTTCGTCCTGGAGCATGTAGCTCATTGCTCCGTGCAGAACTCCCGGGACTCCCCTATTCAGAGTTGCTGCGTGGTGCGGCGTATCGATCCCATCGCCAGCGGCCTCGAAGCCCCAAAGCTGAACATCGGCATCGTCCAAAAAGGCGTGGAATATGCCAATCGCGTTCGATCCGCCGCCAACGCAGGCGGCAACGGCATCAGGCAACCTGCCGGTGAGTGCGAGCATCTGCTCTTTGGACTCTTTACCGATGATTGAGTGAAAGTCCCGAACCATGGTCGGGAAAGGGTGCGGTCCAGCAACAGTGCCAAGTAGGTAGTGCGTGCTGTCGACGTTTGCAACCCAGTCCCGCAGTGCCTCGTTGATGGCGTCCTTCAGGGTCCTGGAACCGGTCTTGACGGCGACGACCTCTGCTCCCAGAAGCTTCATGCGCGCAACGTTCAGTGCTTGACGCTCGGTGTCGACCTCGCCCATATAGACGACACAATCGAGCCCGAAGTAAGCAGCAGCAGTAGCGCTAGCCACACCATGTTGACCCGCACCGGTCTCAGCGATGATGCGCTTTTTGCCCATTCGCTTTGCAAGTAGGGCTTGACCCATGACGTTGTTGATCTTGTGTGAACCGGTGTGGTTGAGGTCCTCGCGCTTTAGAAAGACACGGATGTCTCCAAATTGCGCGGCAAAGCGCTTGGCCTCGGTGATGATTGACGGCCTGCCGGTGTATTCAACGTGCAGCTGAGCCAATTCGGCAACAAAGCTCGGGTCGTTCTTGGCGGCCTGATAGGTGGCATCCAATTCGTCAAGTGCAGCAATGAGTGGCTCAGGCACGAACCTTCCACCGAACTGGCCGAAGTACGGCCCAACCTGTGCGCTTAGCTTTGGAGTCATGCGCTAAATCCTAAGCAACAGAAATGAATTCAGGTATGAGTTGTCGATAATCGCCTGTTACCAGTGCCTCGCCAACTAACACGGCGTCTGCACCAGCCTCGCGATATCTTCTTACGTCAGCCACTTCTCTAACGCTGGATTCCGCAATTCTCACGCAGTCACTGGGGAGCACTTTCGCCAGGCGCTCGAAGAGCCCGATGTCGGTCTTGAAGGTTTCCAAGTCTCGAGTGTTGATGCCGATTAGTTTCGCCCCGGAGGCAGCTGCTATAGCAACCTCTTGCTCGGTGTGGGTTTCAACCAGGACCTTTAGGTCAATTTGCTCAGCAAACCTCTTCAATCGCAGGTAATCGGCCTCGCTCAGACCAGCGAGGATTAGCAGGGCCATGGCAGCGCCATGAGCCCTGGCTTCCAAGAGCTGATACTCGGTAGAAATGAAGTCTTTGCGGAGCGTTGGAATTGTTGTAGCCCTGCTGACCGCTTCCAAATCTGCCAACGAGCCCTTGAATCCGGTTCGCTCTGTCAGGACCGAAATAGCGTCAGCGCCGGCTAACCCATAACCAGCGCCTTGGTCGGCGGCATTGGGAATAGGTGCGAGGTCACCCTTCGAGGGTGATGCGCGCTTGATCTCGGCGATGAGGCGCATTCTTGAGGTTTTTGCTAGAGCCTTTTCGGCGTCTACGGGCACGGCTGTTGCCAGCGCTATTTGTTCGAGCTGGTTCTCAGGAAGAATGCGCTCCCGCAACTTAGAGTCGTCGAGTGCGGCCTGGAAGAGACCGGCAAGCACTAGTGAGACTTGGTCTTAGAGCCGCCCACACCGTAGCCAGCACGTCTCATGACGAGACCAACGATCGGGCCTAGCACCGCTAGTCCAGCTGATGCCATCACAACTTCAGGCATGTCGAACCAGAAGAAAAGGGTTCCAATCGAGAAGGCCACCAAAACGATTGTGACGGTGGTCCAAGCAGCTGGTGAGTGACCGTGACCTGGCTCTTCGGTGGAGTGTGACATTGGGTTCCTTCTTCCAAAACCCCTTTATTCTAAGGGGTCTAGTTCTGAGAGTCCCAAAGCGACTTGGGATCCGCGGGTTCCTCTTCGACTTCGGTTCTGGTGGCCTTAGCCTCACCCGGTCTTGAGAAGGCTGCGAGCACGGAAAGAATGACAACTACCAAGCTCAGGGCTAGATAGGCAGATGGTGCCAATGTTGTGGTTGCGCTGCCAATGCTGCCCGCAACTCCCGTCAACTTCTCGAGGCCGTCGATGGCGGCGGGGCTGGCGGCGGGGTTTAGCGTAAATGCAAGGTATGCGGACCATAGGCCGACTAGAGCGGCAAAGAGCATGATCAGGTTAGGTATCTTCCTATATCTTGCAATCAATGCAACAAGTATCACGATGGCAGGCGTTAGCACCATGGTTTGGCTTAGCTCGCTGCCGGCGAGTTCGAAGGAAACCCCCTCGGAGTGGGCATCTGAAATGGTCGCCCAGACAAAGAGAATGGTCGACCACCATGCGCCGGCCACCAGCGTCGTGAGGTTCAGATATCGGTTCATTTAGCCATCTCGTTTGCGCTTGCCACTGCTCGCAAGACGACGGCAGCCTTTGCCAGAGTCTCTTGGTATTCACTCTCGGGGTTTGAATCGAGCACGATTCCAGCTCCGGCCTGGATTCGCGCAACGCCATCCCGAATGAGCGCGGTTCTGATTGCGATTGCCAGGTCGGCATTTCCCTGGAAGTCAAAGTAACCAACGACTCCCCCGAACAACCCCCGAGCACTTGGCTCAAGATCGTGAATGATTTCTAGCGCTCTGGGTTTGGGTGCCCCGGAGAGAGTGCCCGCAGGGAAAGT
>CAXNHX010000096.1:0-3986 GCA_964202305.1 Aquiluna sp. | reverse complement strand
GCACTTGATTCCTCCACAAAGTACTGATCACTTGAGCGATTGACATCAATCGGTAGTAGTTTCACCCCCAACCTTCTGGCTTCGGCCAGCAGCAGTCGCCTTGGATACATGCCGGGGTCGTGGGTCAGAAGCCCAGCTATGAACTCGGTGGGGTAGTGGTGCTTGAGCCAGGCTGATTGGTAGGTGGGGAGTGCAAAAGCAGCACCATGGGCCTTGCAGAACCCAAACGAACCAAAACCCTCAATGATCGACCAGACTCGCTCAATCACGCTTTGGTTGTAGCCTCGAGCAGCTGCCGACTGTTTGAAGTAGTCAGAGATCTTCTTGACCTTGTCATGCTTACCCAGCTGCCTGCGAAGTTCATCCGCCCTGGCTAGGGTGCAGCCAGTCATCTTCTGCATGATCCGCATCAGCTGTTCGTGGAAAACCACGACTCCGTAGCTCTCCTCGAGGATTGGCCTGAGGTCTTTGTGGATGTAGTCCGGTTCGATTAGCTTGTGTCGACCGTCGAGATAGGGCTTAATCATGTTGCCCTTCATCGGTCCCGGCCTGAACAGTGAGATCTGCAGCGTCAGGTCATTGAATTCTGTGGGTTGGTGCTTGCCGGTTAGCTCGCGCTGACCGGGACTTTCAATTTGAAAAATGCCCAGGGTATTGGTGGTTCTGACCATCTTGAAGACCTCGGGGTCATTCTTTGGGACGGCATCTAGGTCTAGCTCAATCTCTTTGGTTCTGGCTATTTCCTTCAGGGTGTAGGCCATTGCGCTCTGCATTCTCACGCCCAAGACGTCGAGCTTTAGGAACCCCATCGGATCCATGTCGTCCTTGTCGAACTGACTCATTGGAAGACCCAAGCCACTGGGCTCGGTTGGGGTGAGGTTTAGAAGGTTTGAGTTTCCCAAGATGACCCCACAGGGATGCATCGAGATGTGGCGGGGGAGCCGGTCTAGTCGCTGGGTAATGTCAATCAGCAGGTTCAGCTTGCGATCGTTTTCGGCTTGCAGTGCGAAGTCACCCAGTTCAGGCTTTTCGCCCAGTTCTGTTCGGAAGTTTCGAGCCGAGAACCGCCACATGCTCTTGGCTATCTGGTCAATTTGCTCTTCCGGGAGGCCGAGTGCCATCCCGCTGTCGCGGACCGCCCCGCGACCGCGGTAGGTCGACTGCATAGATAGCAGGGTCACTCGCTGACCGCCGTAGCGACGGAAGATATTGCGATAGATGTCGTGCCTTCTGGCTGATTCAACATCGATGTCGATATCCGGCAGCGTGCTGCGCTCGGTGGATAGAAAGCGCTCGAACAATAGACCCTCAGATATCGGGTCGACTCCGCTGATGCCAAGCAGGTAGTTGGTCAGCGATCCGGCCCCAGAGCCTCTGGCTGCAATGCGAACATTCATGTCTCTGATCATTTGGGCAACATCGGCCACCGTCAGGAAGTAGGTCGCGAACCCAAGCTGGTTGATTGCTATCAGTTCCTTCGAGAGCCGATGTTGAACCTGCGCCAACAGAGAGGCCTTGGCGTTTGGATATCGCCAGTCAATGGCTGCGTGAGCCTTTTGCCACAGCACTTCAAAAGGATTCTCTGCTATCCCCAGAGCACTCTGCTCCGGTGTCTTTGGCTGCCCCCAACCACAATCTGAAACTGGTTCGAGGTAGCAACGCTTTGCCAGTGCGACGGTGCTCTTGATTAGATCTAGAGAGGCCTTCGAACTTTGAGTTATCTCAAGGGCAAGCTGTGCCATCTGGCTCTCGGGTTTTAGCCAGGCCTGAGCATTGGGCTGGGGGAGGAATACCCCGAGTGGCTCGAGGTGTCTGGCAGAGTCCAACACATCCGCAGTCAGGGCATCGTCTGGATTGAGGTAGCGAACCGCATTGGTGAGCACCGCTGGAACCTTGCTGGCGATGGCCAGCTCATGCATCGCCCTGGCGTGCTCTTCTGAGCCAACGCTTCCAGGTTCAGTTAGCTGATTGACCAGTTCGATTGCCAGTGCACCGGGTGCATCAAGTAGTGCCTGCCACTGTGCAAGTAGTTCTCTGGCGCCCGATGGATTTAGCAGCACGCTCCTGGCAACCGTTGACTCCGGGCCAAGTAGAACGGTGCAATTGACCCCGGATGACTGTGTCAGCTCTGCCAGATCCTCAATCTTGATGGCAACGTGCTTATTGCGACCTGGGTTTTGCCAGGCCTTGGAAACCACCCTGCAAAGTGCTGCCCAACCGGATCCGCTGTTCTGACCGTGGGCCAGTACAACCACTCTGCCAAGACTGCCCTGTTGCCCAAGCACCTCTAGGCTCACCCCAACTACTGGGTAGATGCCTGCTTTGATGCAGGCACCAATGTGCTTCACGGCACCGTAGAGACCATCCCTGTCCGTGATTGCGAGTGCCTCAAAACCCATCGCGGCTGCTCCAGCAACCATGATTTCTGGGCGACTAACCCCGTAGTGAGCGGAGTAGGCGGAGCTGACATTCAGGTGGCTAAAGGCCATTTAGTCGCCCCTGGCAATCTCCCACTGATCCTCGGGCATTTTGTGGGTGAGCTCAAAGAAGATTCGATCTGTGTCGCTAACCGCCCACAGGCGCCACATCTCAATCTCCACCAGTTGGGCTCCGGCCCCTTTTGGAGCACCGGATGCCTCTTGCCACCACATCCTGCGGGAATACCAGCGCACCGGCCTAGAGCAGATCGTGTATGACTTATCGCGCCAGCTGAAGCAAACTGGAGCGCCATCAAAATCCAGCAGCACGCCGGTAATTAGCTCAAGTTGCATTTCCCACTCCCGATTTATCGAACAAATGTTCGAATAATCAGAGTCTAGAACGCAATCCCGACATTTTCAAAATGATTGGCTAAATTGGCAAAATCAATTCAGGAGAGTTGTTTCGGACGCTTCCAACTGCCTTGGAAACCTCAAAAAACTCGAGCTCGTCAGCAACCATGTCAGATTCACGGGAGAGGGCGAGAAGTAGCTCCGGGGTGGTCTCAAAATCGGGAGCCATCCAAGCCGCAAGCGAGTCCGGGGAGAGCATTACCGGATTGCGATCGTGAATCTCGGCCAGGCTTGGGGCAGAGTCCTTGGTCAGCATGCTGCACGTCAACACCCAGCGGCTAGGGTCCGATTGAGCTTTTTGTGGATCGCGCCACCACCAGTAGATACCCGCAAAACCAAGCATTCCCTCGGGAGGGTGGATGTACAAAGGAGTTTTATCAGTCTTGGTCCATTCAAAGTAACCCGAGGCTGGAACGACACACCTTTTGTGCAAGGTGGCTTCCTTGAAGCTAGGTTTTTCAAGAGCCGTCTCGATCCGCGCGTTGAATAACGGAGGACCGGATAGGTCTTTAGCAAAGCTGGGAAGCAGTCCCCAGCGTGCCGGGTGGAGCTCCCTGGACGGCATGCCGTCAATCTCTCGCTCGACCACAATCGGAACTGCTTGGGTCGGGGCTATGTTGAAACTCACAATTGAGGTCGAGATTTCGAGATTCTCAATCTCAAAAAGTTCCGCAAGATCATCTCGCTCGCGAGCAATAACAAATCTGCCACACATCGCCTAGATGACTCCAAACTCATTCACGTCAACTGTCTCCAATGCTTCCGAGAGCATGTGGAGACGCTTCCTGAATGGTCGAAGAAGCTTTAGCTCTCCAACGTTGACCTCGTTCCAACTTGTAACCCCGCGGATACCCTGCAGAGCGGAGAGCGACCAGACTTCAGCTCCGTGAAGTTCTTCGGGTCTTTGGTTCACCAGGGCTGTTTCATATCCCGCCTGAGCCGCAATCGAAAACACCAGGTCGCGCGTGATTGATGGGAGCCATGGGGTGCTGTCATCTGGAGCACAGAGCGTTTCATCTTGCCACCAAACAATTGCAGAGAGGGCTCCATCAGCCACGTTACCCTCGGCATCCAGAAGAACTGCTTCATCCGCCCCGTGCAGGTTAGCTGCCCTCCTGAGACGCTGGCAGACCGAGAGATCGGGGCCTTTGATCC
>CAXNHX010000095.1:0-4009 GCA_964202305.1 Aquiluna sp. | reverse complement strand
ACCTCCACCGTGAGCACACCTATTTATGGAAAGCTCGGCGACATTTTCGGCCGCAGGCCCCTGTTCATGGTGGCTATTGGCATCTTTATTCTGGGCTCCCTCGCAACGGGGCTAGCGGGGTCGATGTTTGAGCTTGCGATGTTTAGGGCAATTCAGGGTTTAGGCGCTGGCGGTCTGTTCTCACTTGCACTAACGATCGTTGCGGACATCGTTCCTCCGAGGGAACGTGCCCGTTACCAGGGCATGTTCCTGGCTGTTTTTGGAACCTCTTCGGTGGCCGGTCCTGTGATTGGTGGGGCGTTTGCTGGGATCGACGAGATCCTGTTTCTAGATGGTTGGCGCTGGGTGTTCCTTATGAACCTGCCAATTGGTGCGGTGTCGATGTTCATGGTTTTGACCTTCTTGCACATCCCCCACAACCCAAGGCCCCAGAAGATCGACTGGTGGGGAGCGGTAACCATCGTGATGGCAGTTGTGCCAATCCTGCTGGTTGCCGAACAAGGTCGGGAGTGGGGCTGGTCCAGCCCACTTGCTATTGCAATGTATGTCACGGGAGTTACCGGCATCATCGCGTTCATTTTCATCGAGCGTCGCATGGGCGATGCTGCGCTGCTGCCTTTGAAGATTTTCAAGGAGCCGACTTTTGCCCGCACCCAGCTACTGGGGTTCATTATCGGCATCGGAATGTTCGGAGGCATGATCACCCTGCCGCTGATTCTCCAGGTGGTTTATGGCGCAAGCCCAACTGAGGCAGGTCTATTGATGCTGCCGATGGTCGCCGGACTCATGACCGCCTCGATCACATCGGGCCGAATCATGAGCAAGACCGGTAAGTACCGAATTTTCTTCAACGTTGGAACTGGACTGTTGCTGATTGGCTACACCTATATGCTGCTGGTGCTCGATGCCAACATCCCAATCTGGGTGGTCTCAATCGGCATGGTAATCATCGGACTGGGACTTGGCCAGCTGCTCCAGACCACAACAGTTGCCTCACAGAACTCCGTGCACGGCAGAGACATTGGAGTTGCAACCAGTTCGATTACCTTCTTCCGGCAAATGGGTGGAACCTTCGGAGTCGCCGTGTTCATGTCAATCCTGTTCTCCCAGGTGACACAGAAGGTTGTAGCGGCATTCGATAACCCAGCAACTCAAGCTGGCATCGCCGATGCGCTAGCTGATCGCGCAGTCACCTCCGATCCTGCAAATGCCGCAATCATCGGCGTTCTGCAAAACGGTGCTGAAGGAGCATCTGAAATCACCATCGACAGCTCATTCTTGATCGGCGCAGACGATCGCCTCACCCTTCCATTCCGCATTGGCTTCGTGGAGTCGTCGCTTGGTGTCTTCTTGTTGGCGACCGTGGTTGTTGGGGTGGCATTCGTGATCAGCTTCTTTATCAAAGAGATCCCATTGCGGGATAAGAGTGCAGCCCAAGAAGCTGCGGAGTCTTCGGGAATCTAGCTCTCAGCCTCAAGGTTTATACTTTCCGACAACACGGGAGTTCGGTAAACCGGACTGAGAGGAAGACTAGAAAAGTCTTCGACCGTCAAACCTGATCTGGGTAATGCCAGCGTAAGGGAGACATCTCAAGACCCGTGCCTGACCATATGAAGGGCACGAAATGAAGAAAATCGCATTACTTGTTGCAACACTGCTGATCCTTACCGGCTGCGCACCGCAGGACGTGAAGCTTGTGAGACTGGCCGCCCATGACTCCTTTGTCATGAGCGAAGAGCTGATTGCAGAATTCGAGGAAGAGACTGGCTACGAGCTAGAGATTTTGCGACTTGGCGACACCGGATCACTAACCAACCAATTAATTCTGACCAAGAACGCACCGGTCGCGGACGTTGCGTTTGGCGTGGACAACACCTTCCTCGGCAAGGCCGAGGATGAGGATGTATTCGAAGGATCCGTCTCTGCCATTGACTACTCAGATGTTTGCTTCAACTACGACATCGCATGGTTTGAGACCAATGGACTGACTCCACCAAAGAGCTGGAGAGACCTGGGTAACGAGGATTACCGCGACCTAGTGGTTGTAACCAACCCACGGTTCTCATCTCCCGGACTTGCATTCCTAGCCACCACGTTTGCCGGATTTGAAACAAATGCGGAGGTGTTTGCATACTGGCGCTCGCTAAGGGACAACGGCGTGAAGGTGGCTGGCTCTTGGGAAGACGCCTACTTCTCGGACTTCACCCGTTATGGAGGAAATCGTCCCATCGTCCTGAGCTACGCCTCCTCACCGGCAGCTGAGGTGAACGAAGACGGCACCGCCGGCTCAGCAGCGCTGCTAAACGAGTGCTTCCGCCAAACAGAGTTTGCTGGTGTCATCGCAGGCGCAGCAAACAAGACCGGCGCAAGGGAGCTAATTAGCTTCATGCTCTCTGACTCGTTCCAGCAATCATTGCCTGAGGCTATGTATGTTTACCCAGTCATCTCAGGCACCGAGATTCCAGAGTCCTGGGCAAGGTTCGCACTGCCCGGAAACTCAACCATCGGCGATGACCTGGACATCAACGGCAACCGAGAGCGCTGGTTGAAGGACTGGTCAGACGTCTTTGACAACTAGCTTGGGGCTTTTCGCGACCACTGCGTTCATCGCAATCATGAGCGCGGTGGTCTCGCTAGTTCTGGGCTACCCAATAGGCAATTGGCTCGCGGGACTGAACCGATTGAGGCGGCTAGTGACCGCAATAATCTTGCTGCCATTTCTGCTCCCAGCATTCATGGTCGGCCTTGCGTTCAGGCCCTTGCTCGGAGACTTACTTGAGAATTCTAATTTTGGAATACTTGCAATCATTGCTGCGCATGCGTTCATGAACGCAGGTTTCATCGCAGTCGTGACAGCATCATCACTTGTTCCAGGCGATCAGGTCGAAGCGGCACAACTTGATGGGGCTTCAAAACTTCAAACCCGGCTCAGGATTCAGCTGCCGCAGCAGCTCCCCGCACTGAGCGCTGCCGTTTTGCTGGTTGCTCTCTACTCAGCCACCAGCTACGGGCTTGTGATCACTCTGGGTCAGGGTGCCGTTCAGACACTCGAGACAGAGATCGTCATAGCCGCTCTCCAAGAGCTGGATCTCACGACTGCCGCGACCCTCGCGATTCTGCAGTCACTAATGACACTGCTCTTCTTCCTCCGGTCAAGGCGCTTTGGGGCAACGCCAACAACCCTCTTCGGCGAGATCGAGCCACAGCGAATTCGATCCCCCTTTGGAGGGGTCTTAGGGCTGGGTCTCATCTCACTCGTCGGGCTAGTTGCGGGCGGTGTCTTCGTAAGGGCCTTTACAGCTGGGCCGGGATTGCTTGATAACTTTGCCAACCTCGGATCAAGAGGTTCGAGGGACATTCTCAACATCAGTGTTTTGGACGCCACTGGAAACTCGTTGCGGAACCTGCTAGTTGCAGTCGCAATCTCGATGACCGTTGCGTGGTTCCTAAGCACTAGGAGAGTCGGGCTAGGCATCCTGGCACCAATTGGAATTTCACCTGTGGTGATCGGCCTTGCAGCACTGGTGCTCAGTGGTTACCTTCCGAGTTCGATTTCTGGAAGCTGGCTATTGCTGCCAATAGTGCAGAGTGTGTTCTTGATTCCCCTCGCTTATCAGATCATCTACCCCGCGCGAAAGTCCATGTCCGGCGAATTACTTGAGGCTGCAAAACTAGATGGCGCAAATGGAATACAACTCTTTGGCCTAATTGAGCTCCCTACTCTTAGAAAGCCACTTTTGGCTGCCGTAGCGATTTCGAGTCTTGGATCACTAGGGGAGTTTGGAGCGGCAAGCTTTTTAGCCTACGGTTCTGATGCAACTCTGCCGCTTGTGATGTTCCGACTTATGTCGAGACCTGGGGCCGAGAACCTTGGCATGGCCATGGCGGCAGCGAGCATTTTTATCTTGCTTGCACTCTTCGTGGTTTGGGCTATTTCTTCAGCTCAAAGCTCGCGCCAAGATCGCTAAGGCGTTTGGCGATGAGCTCAACGGACTCTTCTGACTGATCA
>CAXNHX010000094.1:0-4022 GCA_964202305.1 Aquiluna sp. | reverse complement strand
CTGCAGTCGATTCCGGACGAGCTCATGGAGTCGGCAAGAATCGATGGGGCGACCCCTTGGCAGCAATTGCGACTTATCAAGCTGCCACTGCTCTTGGTTTCAGTCGCTCCACTTTTGATTACCTCATTCGCCTTCAACTTCAATAACTTCTCGCTGATCTATCTGCTCACCGGTGGAGGGCCGAAGGACTTTGAGGCTTCAATCAACGTTGGTCACAGCGACATCTTGATCTCGATGGTCTACAAGATTGCCTTCTCAACCGGTGAGGGTAGGGACTTCGGTCTGGCTTCTGCCTTCTCGATACTGATCTTCTTCGTGGTTGGAACCATTTCCTATCTCTCCTTCAGGCGAACCAAGACCCTTGAGGATGTGAACTAATGGCGGAGATGACCAAGGCAGAACGCAAGGCCCACGAGGCGGCGCTGGCGAAGCTTACGCACGCCCGGAAGCTGACCTTTGGTATGTGGCTCAGGAAAAAGGGCTGGCGTCACGCGATTGGTCTACTCGTAGTTGCCTACTCGGTCTTCCCCCTGATTTACGTGCTCTCCGGTTCATTTGCAGATGCGACCCAGTTCACCTCCACGCTCTTCACCAGCTTTACCACTGACAATTACCACGCGCTTTTTGAAGACCCGTACCGACCCTATGCGAACTGGTTTGTGAACACCCTGTTTATCTCGGGTACCGCTGCCATCGGCTCGGTCTTCCTCTCGGCGCTCGCGGCCTACGCCTTCTCGCGACTGCGATTCACTGGCCGCAGAGCGGGACTGTTGACTTTGATTTTGGTCCAGATGTTCCCTCAGCTTTTGGCTCTGGTTGCGATCTACGCACTTTTGGTTGAGCTAGGAAACGTCTTCCCATTCCTCGGTATCGGATCGCAGCTGGCGCTAATCATGGTTTATTTGGGCGGTGCTCTAGGAGCCAACACCTATTTGATGTATGGGTTCTTCAACACAATTCCGAAAGAGCTCGATGAGGCAGCGAAGATCGACGGGGCAACCCACACCCAGATCTTCTACGGCATGATTCTCAGGCTCGCAGCCCCAATCCTGGCCGTGATCGGGCTCTTGGCGTTTATCGGAACGAGTTCCGACTTCATCTTGGCGAACATCATTTTGACCAAGCCTGAATCTAAGACGTTGGCTGTTGGTTTGTACATGTATGTTTCGGACCAGTTCGGTCAGAACTGGACGGTGTTTGCAGCCGGTGCTGTATTGGCGGCGATTCCGATTGTTGCGCTGTTCTTGTACCTGCAGAAATACATCGTGTCGGGTCTAACCGGCGGTGCGGTGAAGGGCTAGTAGCGTTGTAGCCATGCCCCAACCTCTTGCCCTCCAGCCCCATCACGACGGTTCCAGCCTCTATGTCGAGAACCAGCGGCCGAAGCTTATGGACAAGGTCAAGATTCGCATCCGGGTTCACTCTTCGATGGGCAAGATCAAGCAGATTGTTGCCAGGCAGTCAGACTCCGGCGAAGGTTTCCTGACTCCCAAGTTCAAGCACCTCATGCACCGCCATGGCTGGGACTGGTATGAGGGTCAGATTGTCATCTACAACCCACAGGTGCACTACCGATTCTTTATCGAGCTCAAAGACAAAGAGAGCTTTTGGCTAAACGCTGTAGGGCTTCACGAACTCGACCAGCCAGACCGTGATGACTTCAAGATCAATGTCTACAACCGAGTTCCGAAGTGGGCGACCGGTTCGGTGCTCTATCAAGTGTTCCCAGATCGCTTCGCTAAAAGCGCCGAGGCCGACAAGCGCAAACTGCCAGACTGGGCTATCACTAAGGAGTGGGACGACAAGGTAATCGGCAAGGGCCCGGGCACTGCCGAGCAGATGTTCCGAGGCGACCTCAAGGGCATCGAGGAGCACCTAGATCACCTAAAGAAACTCGGTGCCACGATTTTGTACATGACCCCCTTCTTCCCTGCAGGGTCAAACCATCGCTACGACGCCTCAAGCTTTGATCAGGTTGACCCGCTTCTGGGCGGCAACAAGGCGCTGAGCTCACTGGTCCAAAAGGCCCATTCAATGGGGTTAAAGGTCATGGGAGACCTCACGGCTAACCACTCTGGCGATAAGCATGAGTGGTTCCAGGCGGCCTATGGGAATCCAAAGGCAGCTGAATCGGAGTTCTACTACTTCACAAATGCCAACAAGACCTACGACTCCTGGTGGGGTGTGAAGTCCCTTCCCAAGTTCAACTGGAACTCCAAAGAACTGCGCAAGCGCTTCATTGAGGGCAAGACCTCGGTGGTTGCCAAGTGGCTCAAAGAGCCCTACGGCCTCGATGGCTGGCGCATCGATGTTGCGAACATGACCGGGTTGATTAGAGGCGACGACCACAACCGCGATGTCGCCAACACGATTCGTAAAACCATGGACGAGGTCAGTGAGAACACCTTCCTGATTGGAGAGTTCACCTCCGATGCTGCCAACCACGTTGAGGGTGACAACTACCAATCGACAATGACCTACTCAAACTTCACCAGACCCGCATGGCGCTGGCTCTGGAACCCAACCGACTCAAGAGAAGAGGGTCAGGTTGGAGTTGGTCGCAAAGGCATCAGTGCCGAGCAGTTTGTGGAACTGCACAACCGGTTCGCCGGCATCTTCCCCTGGCACATCCGCATGCATAACCTCAACGCCCTAGACACCCACGACACCGGAAGATTCAAGACCTTCACGATCGCCGGCAGTCTGCGCGTAGCGGCGGGTATGCAGTTCACTTTCCCAGGCATCCCAATGATTTTTGCTGGAGATGAGTTTGGGCTGGATGGCCTAAATGGTGAATACTCCCGGACTCCGATTCCGTGGAACGGCGAGCGCAAGAGCGATCCAACCATGATCGCCACCTACGCAAGGCTCTCCCAGATTCGCAAAAAGCACCGCGCTCTCGTGGAGGGATCGATGCGCTGGCTCTATGCCTCGAAGGAGGCCATGGCCTTTATTCGAGAGTCCAAAACCGAGTCAGTTTTGGTTGTTGTCTCCAGAGGCAAAGACCGCAAGATTGAGTTTCCCAAGGACGCGGTCGGTGGCTCGGAGAACGCCGATAACCTCTTTGGAAACGGCCAACTGAGGGTTGTTGGAGGCAAGATTCGCTATGACGCAGTGGCCCTAGATCTTCAGATTTGGCGGTTGCCGTCCGCGGTTCGCTAGTGCTAATCTTTTGCGGTTGCCTTTTAGGCGAACGCCCCGATAGCTCAGTGGTAGAGCACTTCCATGGTAAGGAAGGGGTCGACAGTTCAATCCTGTCTCGGGGCTCCGAACTTTAGTGACTCGATTGCTAAGGCTCATGGCTGAGTAGCTCAGTTGGTTAGAGCGCACGACTCATAATCGTGAGGTCGCGGGATCGAGCCCCGCCTCAGCTACAAGATGTCCGACCCCCACTGAATAATGTGGTGATGAGGTCCGTATTCATCGACGAAAGTAAAGCCAAAGACTTTATTCTTTGTGCTGTCTCGATCGATAACAATGCCCTTCACCTTGCTAGAAGTGTCACGCGTCAGCAAGTTATGCCCGGTCAAAGGTATGTGCACTTTGTTAGTGAAAGTAGAAACCGCAAGCTCGCAATCCTGAATGCCTACTCAAACATCAACCTAACGGCTGACTTTTTCATCGTGAAGGACGGCACACCGGCCCAGAGGCGCTCAAAAGCCCTTCGACAGCTGGTTCGGACATTCACAAGGGCCACTTCAGTTAATCTAATTTTTGACAACGATGAGAATTACACCGCGATGGACAGAGAGATTCTGAGGGAAGAACTGACCCGGATGTCCATGGTTCCGCTCGTTAGTTACTCACATCTACCATCTCGGAATGAGCCTTTGCTGTGGCTACCAGATGCTCTTGCCTGGACTAAGGCCAAAGGTAAAGAGTGGGCTCGACAGCTTGAAAAATTCTCCTCAAGAACTCATCTAATTGACCCTTAAATGCGCGAACCCAGACCGACGATCGTCCGAAAGTCCTCTGGGCTCACTTCCACCGGCTACTGCCTTAGGTAATGCCAGTGTAATACC
>CAXNHX010000093.1:0-4040 GCA_964202305.1 Aquiluna sp. | reverse complement strand
CGCTCGCGCTTCGAAGCGGAAGTTAGCAGAGCAAGGTAGTTCTTCATCGACTCGAGAGCGGTCATGAAATAGAGCGTCAGGATTACGACGATGATGAAACCAACGACGCCCGAGAGAATGCCGATACCAACCTGCAATACGCCGCCAAGCAGAATTGGCCAGTTGGCCGAGTTCGAGATGTAATCAATGGTGGTGTTGGTCGCGGTTGTGATCGCACCGCCCAGTTGGTTATCCCAGGTCGTGATTAGGTCGAGCTCGATCACGTTACTCGCGATGGTTGGTATCTGAGTTACCAGTCGGGAAGCCTCGGTGATTGCAGCTGGGAGCACGGCCCAGAGCAAAAGTGCAACCGCTCCCAGAAAGCCGGTCACAACGATTGCTACGGCAAGCGGTCTCGGGATCTTGCGCTTAGTCATGCCCCGGACCATTGGGTCTAGGCCAAGAGCAATGAAGAGTGCGATGCCGATGTAGGTGAGGATGGTTGCGGTCTGAGTGATTGCGGAGCCCAGCAGGATGGCTGCCAAAACCCCCAAACCACCGGTTAGACCAAGCTGAAAAGCGTTGGTGACGCGCGCTTTTTGCTCCATAAGACCTCCGCAGATACTTCGCTCACGACAACGCTACGCAGATTCTTTCAATTAATCGCTCTTGGTATCACTCTTTCCTCGAAATTTCGACTTCGCATCGAATGCACTGGCCAGCCACGCATTCAGGGTTGGAGGGTAAACTTTGGAACTTAGCAATCTCACCTCGGAGCAAACTGATGCGTTTCTGGCTCGCCCTCACCGTGTTTACCACTGGGCTGGTTTTTAGCGCCGTGGGAATTGTCAACCAGCTGGAAAATCGCCCCCTGGACGCAATCGTTGCGGCTGCGGAGTTAGAGATTCCCACCACCTACGTGCTGATCCCCAACGATGTTCTCACCGCCTACGAGGGTGAAACCACGCTAATCGCCAGAGGGGATAGCGAGGTCTTTGTGGGCCTGGGGAGAGAGTCGGACCTGGTGGCATGGTTGGGCGACACTCCATACGTCGAGTTGGCACTCAGGGTTCGAGTCACCGAGGAGAAGGCCAGTCTCATTGAGGTTGATCGCGTGGGAGAGGGCCAACTCGTTGAACCGATGGGATCGGATGTTTTTCAGAGCTTCGAACTATTCACTCGAACTGCAGAGCTCAAGCTTGAGAGAAAACCTGAGGTTGCGGCACTGGTTGCAACAACGGGTCTTGAGTTAGCTCCCAGGCGACTCCAGCTCACCTGGAATCTTGAGGATGTGCCGGCTCCCGTTGCTCCAATAACTCTTATAGGTCTGGGTTTAGTAGCACTTGGAGGTGCTCTCGGACTATGGGCTGCAGTGGACTACAGCAGCAAGTTCCGGTCTAAGCGCTCTCGGTCGGGACCCAAAGAACCCCGATCCCGATCGAGATTCGGCTTCAATCGACGCCGTCGGCCCGCTGGTCGAAGAGCGGCAAGGTTGCCGATGGTTGCAGTTTTGGTGAGCACCCTGGCGTTGTCAGGCTGTGTTGCGGAGTATGAGAACCCAACGCTCGTGCCAAACCCACTTCCTGTCGTTGATACTCTGACACCCGTCATGGATCGTGCTCAGCTGGAGCGCATCTTGGGAGAGATTGAGGCAGTTGTCTCAAAGGCTGACGAGAATCTGGATCGAGAGTCAATTGAGGTGAGAGTTGACGGACCGGCCTTACAGATCCGACGATTTGCCTACAACCTAGCTCGCCGCAGCGAAGAGGGTTCGAACCTGCCCACCGAGATCAAGACCTCTCCAATCCAGTTGTTCCTGCCCTCAGCGACCGATACCTGGCCGAGATCTGTGATGGTTGTGACTGGCGAGGAAGAGTTGCAAATGCTGGTGCTGCGCCAGGAGAGTGCGCGCGAGCAATACAAGCTCTACCACTACATCGATCTCCTGCCCGGAGCTGCATTCCCCGAGGTCGCCGCCGAGACCGTGGGAGCAAATGCAATTCGTGAGGACAACCGATTCCTGTTTGCATCTCCACTTGTGATTCCAGACCTCGTGGGGGAGCTTCTCAACGACGGCCCCTCAGCTCCAGCAAGTCTTTTATTGGATCCAGACAACGACTACATCCGTGATGTGTCGGCAGTTCAGCGCGGCCTGGCGGAGACGCTCTCCAATGCCAACCTTGATTTCGCTCACGCCCTGGGAGACTTTTCACTGGTGATGCTGGCAACGGCCGATGGTGGGGCGCTGGTCTCCATGCTTATGGTTGACACCTACACAATCATCCCGAGTGAACCCGGAGATGCCGTTGCCATCTCGGGAAATGAAGCGCTCCTGCTGGGATCATCAGGCTCGGCAACCGGCATCGAGACCAGATATGGGTCGATGTTGCTGTTCCACATTCCATCCGGTGGTGCAGAGCAGCGAATCACTCTTCTTGGCGCCACTCAGCAGCTGATGACCGCAGTAGCCTTGGGAGCACAATGACAAACTTTGCAGGTGCTTTTGATTTATCGCGGCTGGCTCAGAAGAACCAGCCAGCAGCAGCACAAAAGCCCACCGCTGGAGGCTTAGCCGGCTGGTTAGTAAAGGCCGACGAACAGGTCCTACGGCAGTACATTGCCATTTCCGAGAAAACTCCGGTGCTTCTGCTAATCACAGATCAGAGTGCGGAGTCGACCGAGGTTCGAGCCATGGTCGAGAAGGCTATTCGAGCCTCTGAGGGTCGTTTTGCCGGCATTGAGATCGATATCACCGGCTCTCGCGAGCTGGCACAGGCAGTCGGGGCTACCACCGCACCCGCTCTCGTTGCCGTGTTAGCGGGACAGCCAGCACCGCTCTTCCAGGGCAAGCCTGCAACCGAGCAACTGCTGCAGGTGTTGTCTCAGGTGTTGCAGCTCGCCCAGCAAAATGGCCTTACCGAGCGCGTCAGCTTGGGCTCTGAGCCTGTTGCCAGCCAAGAGCCTGAACTGTCTCCTGCGCACCAGGAAGCCATCGCTGAGATTGAGGCCGGCAACCTAGAGGCTGCCTATGCCAAGTTCGAAAAGCTCACGATTGAGTATCCAAACGACAAAGATGCCCTGGCTGGTTTCAACCAGGTGAAGCTCATGCTGAGGCTCCAAAAGGCCCCCGAGAGCGAGTTTGACAAGGTATTGCTAGGTGCCGACCAGTTGCTGATCTCGGGGAATGCAGTCGGTGCTTTCTCGCTGCTTCTCGACCTCTACCCAACCTCCGAAAACCAGGAGCAGATTCGCGCGCGATTGCTCGAGCTCTTCTCTCTGGTTGGCGAGGGAGACCAGGACGTGCTCAATGCGAGGCGTCGCCTAGCTTCCCTGATGTTCTAGGAAAGCTTCAGGAAGACCGCTCCGAGCGGAGGAACGCTGATCTCCAGCGACTGCTCGAATCCGTGGGCGTGATCTGAGGTGGTGGCTAGCGCGCCAGCGTTCACGACGTTGGAACCCCCGAATCGCTCACTGTCAGAGTTCAAAAGCTCTACGTATTTGCCAGCTTCCGGAACACCAATTCGGTAGTTGAAGTATGGGTAGTCGGCAAAGTTCACTAGCACGATCACCTTTTCGCCCGATGCCGAACTGCGCACGAAACTCAGAACATTCTGCTCGGAGTTTGAGCCATCGATCCAGCGGAAACCCTCGGGGGAGTGATCCAGCTCCCACATCGCCTTCTGGTTTTGGTAGAGGGCGTTTAGCTCACTGACGAGCGTTTGCATTCCCTGATGAGGGGCGTGATCCAAAAGCCACCAGTCGAGCTGCCTGCCTTCGCTCCACTCGGCTACCTGGGCGAACTCCTGCCCCATAAACAAGAGCTTCTTGCCGGGGTGGCCCCACATAAACGAGAGGTAGGCGCGCATGTTGGCAAGCTTCTGCCAGTGGTCACCCGGCATCTTGGAGAACAGCGAGCCTTTGCCGTGGACAACCTCGTCATGGCTAATGGGTAGTACAAACTTCTCGTCGTAGGCATAGAGCATCGAGAAGGTGATCTCGCCATGGTGGTACTTGCGATAAACGGGTTCTTTTTGAATGTACTCGAGTGAGTCATGCATCCA
>CAXNHX010000092.1:0-4047 GCA_964202305.1 Aquiluna sp. | reverse complement strand
TCGCCATTCGACTAATTCAGCGAAAAGCCCTGACCCAAGCAATTGTTGGGGCTCTTGCAATCGCTCTTGCCGCGTTTCTCGCGCTTCGAGATGGCGGGCAGGCTGCCGACTACTTCATACCGGGATTCATAACCAACGCCAGCTACGGCAGCGTCTTGCTGATCTCCGTGCTGGTTCGCAGGCCAATCATGGGTTACATCGCGCAACTTCTGTTTGGGTTGCAGGGCTGGCGTGAGGATAAGCCGACTTTTCGCAGGCTGCGACTCGTGACATTGATCTGGGTCGGATTCTTTGCCGCTCGGCTCACAGTCCAACTTCCGCTGTATTTCGCCAATGCGGTTGAGGCACTTGCGCTTGCCAGAGCCATTATGGGAGCCCCTGCGTATGCTGGCCTTCTTGCGCTGACCTGGGTGCTGCTCAGACGAATTAAGGTGTCTTAGTTCGGGTAGATTAGACGGGTTACCTGGAGGGAATCACATGTCCAACAACTTTGAGAAGGCCAGCAAGCTCACTGTCGGCAGCAAGACCTACAACTACTTCAGCATGGCTGGGCTCGGCGTAGAGAAGTTGCCCTACAGCTTGAAAATCTTGCTTGAGAACATGCTTCGCACCGAGGACGGTGCAAACGTAACCGAGGCACACGCCAAAGCTCTAATCAACTGGGATCCAAGCGCAGAACCCGACACTGAAATCCAGTTCTCCCCAGCACGCGTAATCATGCAGGACTTCACTGGAGTTCCATGCATCGTTGACCTTGCAACCATGCGCGAAGCAGTCCAGAAACTTGGCGGAGATCCACAGCAGATCAACCCACTCGCGCCTGCAGAGATGGTTATCGACCACTCCGTTGTGATTGACGTAGCTGGATCTGCTGACGCCGCAGAACGCAACGTTGAGTTTGAGTATCAGCGAAACGGAGAGCGCTACCAGTTCCTTCGCTGGGGACAGACCGCGTTCGACAACTTTAAGGTTGTGCCTCCCGGCACTGGAATCGTGCACCAGGTGAACATCGAGTACCTGGCCAGGACCGTGATGGTTAAGGATCAGGATGGTGAGCTGGTTGCCTACCCGGACTCCTGTGTTGGAACCGACAGTCACACGACAATGGTCAACGGACTAGGAGTTCTTGGTTGGGGCGTCGGTGGCATTGAGGCCGAGGCCGCCATGCTTGGACAGCCCGTTTCAATGCTGATCCCGAGGGTCGTGGGATTCAAGCTCACCGGCGACATTCCAACTGGCGCAACCGCAACAGACGTGGTGCTGACAATCACGGAGATGCTTCGTAAGCACGGCGTGGTTGGAAAGTTTGTGGAGTTCTATGGCACTGGAGTGACCAAGGTCCCGCTAGCCAACCGCGCAACTATTGGAAACATGTCACCGGAGTTTGGTTCAACGGTCGCAATCTTCCCAATCGACGAAGTTACCCTCGACTACCTGAGGATCACGGGTCGTTCCACCGAACAGGTTGACCTGGTAGAGGCCTATACCAAGGCACAGGGATTGTGGCATGACCCAAGCGTTGAGCCAATTTACTCTGAGTATCTAGAGCTCGACCTGTCCTCTGTCGTGCCATCGATCGCGGGGCCCAAGCGCCCACAAGATCGCATCGAGCTGACCACTTCTAAGAAGAGCTTCGAGCGCGACCTCAAGAACTATTCAAGCGCCATGAGCGCACCCGCCAAGGTCAAGGGCACTGACTACGTAATCGACCACGGTGCAGTGACAATCGCCTCGATCACATCCTGCACCAATACCTCCAACCCCTCCGTGATGCTCGCAGCTGGACTGCTTGCCAAGAAGGCAGTAGAGAAGGGCCTCAAGGCCAAGCCGTGGGTCAAGACCTCTCTAGCTCCAGGCTCCAAGGTAGTCACGGAGTACTACGAGAAGGCCGGGCTAACTAAGTCTCTCGATGAGCTTGGTTTCCAGCTCGTGGGTTATGGCTGCACAACCTGTATCGGTAACTCTGGACCGCTAGCTCCAGAAATCTCAGACGCCATCAACGACAACGACCTAGCGGTCACTGCAGTGTTGTCCGGTAACCGAAACTTTGAAGGTCGCATCAACCCAGATGTAAAGATGAACTACCTTGCCTCACCTCCGCTAGTCATCGCTTACTCACTGGCCGGGACAATGGACTTTGACTTCGAGAACGATGCTCTGGGGCAGGACCAGTCTGGAAACGACGTCTTCTTGGCCGACATCTGGCCAACCCCTGAAGAGGTTCAGAGCACCATTGACTCATCTATCAACTCCGAGATGTTCACTACCCAGTATGCGAGTGTCTTCGAGGGTGACGAGCGCTGGAAGTCACTCCCGACGCCAAAGGGAGCAATCTTTGAATGGGACGAGAACTCCACATACGTGAAGCGACCACCGTACTTCGATGGTATGAAGCTAGAAACTTCACCAGTTAGTGACGTTTCGGGGGCACGAGTACTGGTGTTGCTAGGGGATTCAGTCACGACCGATCACATCAGCCCTGCGGGTTCAATCAAGGCAGATTCGCCAGCCGGAAAGTACTTGGCAGAGCGAGGTGTGTCTCGTGTGGACTTCAACTCTTACGGCTCACGCCGCGGAAACCACGAGGTCATGATTCGTGGCACGTTCGCCAACATCAGACTTCGAAACCAACTTCTGAAAGATGTTGAGGGTAGCTATACCCGTGACTTCACCGAAGCAGATGGCCCTCAGAGTTTCATCTTCGATGCTGCCGAAAACTATGCCAAGCATGGAACGCCACTGGTGGCACTGGCGGGTAAGGAGTACGGCTCTGGATCATCTCGTGACTGGGCCGCCAAGGGCACGAGCCTGCTAGGCATCAAGGTCGTAATTGCTGAGAGCTTCGAGCGTATTCACCGCAGCAATCTGATTGGCATGGGTGTTCTACCTCTCCAGTTCCCTCAGGGCGAGAATGCTGCTGCTCTTGGTCTAGATGGCACCGAGGAGTTTGACTTCACCGGTATTGGGCAGCTGAACCATGGGGTCACTCCAAAGACAGTGCGGGTAATCGCAAAACCAACATCACACTCACCAGCGGGTAAGAGCGTGGTTGAGTTTGATGCTGTGGTTCGCATCGATACCCCGGGTGAAGCAGACTACTACCGCAATGGTGGCATCCTGCAGTACGTCCTGAGGAGCCTGGTCGCCTAGGAAGAATTCCTAGGGCCATCGGGTTTAGATACACGTGAGTTTTCTTGAGCGAATTTCTTCACCGAGGGATCTCGATCGACTCGGTCGAGTTGAGCTGGTCGCTCTGTGTCAGGAGATTCGGGACTACCTAATCGAGTCCGTTTCGAAAACAGGAGGGCACCTAGGGCCTAACCTCGGTGTCGTTGAGATCACGGTCGCGTTGCACCGAGTATTCGACTCTCCAAACGATGCCATCGTGTTCGACACTGGTCACCAAAGCTATGTTCACAAATTGCTCACCGGTCGCAAGGACCTCTCTAGTCTCAGGCAAAAAGATGGAATTGCGGGCTACCCACAGCGCGCTGAGTCAGAGCACGACATTGTGGAATCCTCGCACGCATCATCTTCGCTCTCGTGGGCAGACGGAATTTCAAGAGCGTTTGGCGCAACGGGCCAGCGAGAGCGCCATGTGGTAGCCGTCATTGGCGACGGTGCCCTCACTGGCGGAATGTCCTGGGAAGCGCTCAACAACATCACTGATGACAATGATCGCAAACTCGTTATTGTCGTAAATGACAATGGACGCTCCTACGCTCCAACCATTGGTGGCTTCGCAAAGACCCTTAATACGATTCGAACCGAATCTTGGTACCGGAATGGCTACCGAATCTCGAAAAAGGTGTTCGCTGCATTTGGGAGACCTGGGCGTGCGCTGTTCAACTCAATTCACGCGGCCGGTCACACTATCTTCACCCAGAACGCACCCAGAGGAATTTTTCCCAACCTGGGAATCCAATACATTGGGCCAATCGACGGGCATGACTTGGGCGCCATGGAAGAGGCACTGCAGCGCGCTAAGGGCCTAAATGCGCCAGTTATAGTTCATGCGGTTACACAAAAAGGTAGAGGTTACAACCC
>CAXNHX010000091.1:0-4074 GCA_964202305.1 Aquiluna sp. | reverse complement strand
CGCACCTAAGGCTAGAAACACCGCTCCGCAAATCGCCAATCCGATTGCGAGAAGTCGCAAGAATTCAGGTGAACTCAAACAAATCTCCTGTCGGAAGCAAAGCCCTAAAATCCTAGACCACGACCCTAAGAACATTCTGTAGATTGGGTTAGTGCGCGTGCGAAACATAGTCATAACCGGGGAACCTGTTCTACATAACAGAGCCCAGGATGTTGTCGAAATCAACGACTACGTAAGAGATCTAGTCCAAGACATGTACCTCACAATGGACGCCGCACCTGGGGTTGGACTTGCCGCCCCCCAGGTAGGAATACCCCTACGCATCTTCGTTTTCGATTGGGAAGACGCGACCGGCAGCTACAGAGACGTAGCAATCAATCCGACGCTAGTCGTTGCAGAGCTCGAGGAAAGGGAAGCAGATCCAGATAGTGAATCCGAAGGATGCCTATCGGTTCCCGGTGAAAGATTCCCACTGTTGCGCTGTCAAACCGCCACTCTCACCGCACTAAACATATCTGGTGAGAGCTACACCATCCACGCCCAGGGCTGGCTGGCAAGAATTTTCCAGCACGAGTATGACCACCTCGAAGGCAAGCTGTATGTCGACCGGCTTGATCCAAAGCAGCAGAAATTGGCCAAGAAGGCCATCAAGGCAAACGGTTGGGGAGAACCTGGCAACTCCTGGTCGCCTGGAGAAGACTTTCTAGAGCCCTAGATAGCGCAAGCCAGCGGCGACTACCGCAGCCACTGCAACCACAACGATGTAGGGCACACGGAGCGCCAGCAGCGCAGCAGCAACCACCAGGGCGGGCACTCTGGCATCCAACTGCAGCTCATTACCAACGGCGAAGCCCTGAATGCCGACTAGCGCGGCAAGCAAAGTGATCGTTATGCGATCAGATAGCACCCGAAGCCTTGGCGAAATGTGCTTACTTGGTACCAGATAACCCAGCAGCTTCCAGCTATAAACGGCCAAGGAGGCTAAAACCACAGTAAGGATCACGACTTCCTCCCTATCGGAAGAAGCGCAACAGCTGCAGCGAGCAGAATCGGAACTCCCGCGGGGAAAAACGGCACTGCAACTAACGCAACGAGCCCGCCGAGCACAGCCAGCAAAAGATTCTCCCTTAGGCGGGGCCACAGTAAACCCAGAAAAGCTGCCGCAGCAGCTGCATCAAGACCCCAAGCCTCAACAGAGCCAATTAGGTTTCCGCCAAGAGCACCAAGCAAGGTGGCAAGGTTCCAAAAAATGAACACCCCGATGCCAGTGAGCCAGAAGCCGAGCTTTCGATCTTTTGGCCCCTCTTGCGCCGCACTTACAGCGTTCGACTCGTCGATCGTGAGTTGCGCCTGTAGGAAACGGGTAAGTCCCCTTGGCCCAAACTCGGGAGCTATTCGAAGCGCATAAAAGGAGTTGCGCACCCCTAAAAGCCAAGCTGAGGCAATCGCCGTGATCGGCGCTCCGCCAGCCGCAACCACTCCAACAAAAGCAAACTGGGAGGCCCCGGAGAACATAAGAAGTGAGAGCAGCATGACCGAGAGGACATCAAGCCCTGCAGCTACGCCAATAGCGCCAAAGGATATGCCGTAGAGACCTGTTGCGAGAGCCACCGAAAGCGAAGTGGAAATAACAGCTTTGGTCATTTCCCTCCAACCAGAAGCTCCCCGGCTTGGACTCGAACCAAGAACCTATCGGTTAACAGCCGATTGCTCTGCCAATTGAGCTACCGAGGAATAGCGCCTGAGCGCCCTTGAACATTAGCAGAAAATCTATAACTTCATAAGCGCTCTGCGCTCAGATTCCAATTCCACCAACTGCTTAGAAATGGCCGCCTGAGCCTCTGGATTACTCTCAGCATCCACGCGTCGAAGCGCTGCCATAAGGTCAACTTTCTCCTGACCGAGCGCCTGAAGCATCGCCCCACGAACGACACCCTTGCAGTAGCGCTCGAACTCCACCTGCCCGTTCACTGGAAGGGGCGCGAGCGATAGCTCCCGAATCAGATCTAGCTGAACCTCGTCAGCCCGCGTAGCCAGAAGATTTGCAAATCCAGCCTCCGACAAGTGCTGTCCCATCGAAACCGCCAGTTCAAGAATCGACTGGTACTCCCCCGACGAGAACCCGGCCGCGGACATCCGCTGCAACTGGTCAAAGGTGAAGGATTCTGGGCGCTGCAATAACACTTCGAGAATCTGTCGCTCCAGCCTTGCCTGAGGCGAATCCACGGCAGGTTTTGCAGTTCCAGCTTGTCGCATGGGCTCGACACTCTGATTGACGAGATTTCGAGCATCGCCTGCAACAAGTCGAGAAACGTCGGCTGCATCGAGAGATACCCAGTCAGCCAACTGCTTGGTGTAGCCGGTGCGTAGGGCTGGATCCGCAATCTGAGCGACCACTGCTGCTGCTGATCTAGCTGCCGCCACCCGGGAATCAAGATCGGTCAGAGTGAACTGGGCAATCCTGTGCCGAATCACGAACTCAAACAGCGGCTTCTTACTCTCTAGCATTTGGCTTATAGCAGCATCACCACGCTGCTGCCGAAGGTCAGCGGGATCCAGGCCATCAGGTCCTGCAGCAACGAAGGTCAAGGCGTTGAACTTACTGCTATCCCCGTAGACCTTCAGAGCTGCCTTTTGTCCCGCCGCATCCGGATCGAAGGTGAATATCACGCTCGCTGGGTCCTGTGATTGACCGAGCAGGCGATTGATTAGCTTGATGTGCTCCTCGCCAAACGCGGTGCCACAGGTAGCAACCGCAGTCTGGTGACCGGCAAGATGACAGGCCATGACATCGGTGTAACCCTCAACAACGATCACCTCGCGAGACTTGACGATCTCCTTGCGAGCCAGATCCAGACCATAGAGAACGCTTGACTTGTGATACACCGGCGTCTCCGGAGTATTTAGATACTTCGGACCCTGATCGTCCTCGTAGAGCTTTCTAGCGCCAAATCCCAGAACTTGGCTGTTGGCGTCTCGTATTGGCCAGAGCACCCTGCCCCGAAAGCGGTCATAGCCACCTTTTTCCGACTCCATGGCCAGACCGGCAAGCACGAGCTCCTTGAGCTCGTAACCATGCGACACAGCGTGATTGATTAGGTTCTGCCAGCCCTTGGGGGCATAGCCAATTCCAAAGCTTGCAGCACTGGAAGCATCGAATCCCCTACCAACCAAGAACTGCCTTGCGGTTTCACCCTCGGACTCAGCGAGCTGCTTTTGGTAGTACTCGGAGGCTAGAAGATTTAGTCCGAGCAACCTGGACCTTGATGAAGTGTCTTCACCACCATCCTCATATTGCAAGGGGAAGTTGAACTTCTGGGCCAACTTCTCAACCGCATCCATGAAACTTAGGGACTCGATCTCCTGAACGAATTTGTAGACGTCGCCGCCCGCACCGCAACCAAAGCAGTGATAGAAAGGTGGGTTGGACCGCACGTTAAAACTCGGAGTCTTCTCGCCGTGGAATGGGCACAGACCCTTGAAGGATCCCGCTGACGCCAGCTTCAGGGACATGTAGGAGCCGACAACATCCACGATGTCAGCCTTCGCCTTGAGCTCTTCGATGTCTGACTGACGAACTCTTCCTGGCATGCTCAAATCCTAGGTGTTCAGTTTGGCAAGCAGAGCTATTGCCGCCGGATCTGTGAGCGACGCAACCTGATCGACTATGACTCGCTTCTTTGCCTGCTCCGAGCTCGCCCTAGACCAAGCCTCAGACCCAATTGCATCTAGCTCTTCACCGTTGCGCGAAAGCAGAGCGTCAGAAAGCTCAATGAGCAGCTTGCGCTGCCTTTCGTAGAAAGGCTGCCGATCACCGTGAGTCATTACGGTCGCTGCGACGATACCCTTCAGAACCGCAATCTCGCTTCTCACTCTGGAAGGGATGATGACACCCGCGTGGTACCGAGTGAGCTTGGACTTTGAAGCATTTTCAAGGATTGACTCGGTGGTTCGTGAGACAAAGGAGCCAATTAAATCGCTCGCAAGGTTCTTAAGCTGAGCTTGCGCGCGAGCCGAACCGTCGAAGCTGAAAAGCCAGTAGGGCGACTCTTTCAAGTTGTCCAGGGCTTCCTC
>CAXNHX010000090.1:0-4122 GCA_964202305.1 Aquiluna sp. | reverse complement strand
GCATCAAGCAGAACTGCGTCATAAAAGTTCGGCTTTGAGTTCTGTCCGTAATCGACAATCACGTGTGTCTCAGACTCGTCTGTCAGCGCTCGCTCAACCATTTCGGCTCGCTGTGGCACCGGCTCCATGCAGTCAAGGATTCCGCCGCTATTGGCAATCCCAGCCTGCAGGATTGCAGATTTGCCACCTGGCCCAGAGCACATGTCTAACCATCGCCCTGAGCGGTTTCCAACCTCCAGCAGGGCAAGGGCTACGAGCTGCGATCCCTGGTCCTGCACGCGAACACCGGTTTGAGATAGGTGCGGCTCTGGGTTGCCGTGCAATAAGTACCCAATGGGTGAGGCGTTGCCTTGCTCTAGGCCAATCTCCTCGAGGTAATTTCTTGCCTCCTGGTTCAAAGCAACAAGGTTCACTACCGGGGTGTCATTGTTCGAAACGAGTAAATCCTTAAGCTCGGTTCCCTTGTCATCGAGCTCAAGGGCCTGCTTCAGGGCCCGAACCACCCAGACCGGGTGTGAGTACTCGATAGCCAGCGCCTCTAGCTCTCCCTTGCCCTTCAGGGCATCGGCCAGCAGCGCATCGAAACCTTTTCGGTCAGCATTTCGGAGCACCGCATTTGCTAATCCCGCTGCACGCTTCTCGAATACTTTCACCAGCTCGACGCTCTCGTGGATGGCGGCATGAGCTGGAATTCGCATTCGGAACAGCTGGTGCATCCCCAGCTGGAGGGCAAAGCGCAACTCATCCGAGAGGGTCTTCCCCTCTGTGAACTGGTCGATAAAGCTGTCGTACTGATACTTCCAGCGCAGCGAGCCGTAGCTCAGTTCCTGAATTAGCCCTCGATCCGCATCGGAAAGTGAAGTGTTCCCCAGCACTTTGGGCATCAAGAGGTTTATGTAGCTGTCTGACTTCTGAACTCGAACCAAAAGATCAAGTGCGATGCGTCTAGCGTTAGTCAAGCTTCACCGGCTTCGCCTGTCCCCTCATGAAATCGATGGCTGACATTGGCTTCTTTCCAGCCGGTTGCAGCTCGATGAGCTCAAGTCTCGTGCCGTTGCCGCAGCCAAGCAGGACTCGATTGTCATCAACCCAAAGTGAACCTGGTTCACCGTTTGCATCAATCGATTGCCAATCCACACCACCAAGACTCTTGGCGCGCAGCAGTTTCACCGGGTTACCCTCAAGCTCGGCCCAGGCTGTGGGTTCAGGGTTCAAAGCGTTTATCCGGCGAGCTATTTGGTCAGCACCCATTGAGAAGTCAACCCTGGCCTCCGACCGAGAAATTTTCGGGGCCAGTGAAAATTCACCCTGTTGTGATTTTGCATCCGGCATCGCCCTGAGAGTTTCAATTAGCAGCTCAGAAGCTTCCCTCGTGAACCGAACCAAGGCCTCAGAGGCAATTTCATGTGGGAGAAATTCCATTGGCTTGTTCGAAACGATGGGTCCAGTGTCCAAACCTTGCTCTAGTTCAAAAATGGAGATACCGATCCCCTCATTGAAGATCATCGAGTGTTGGAGAGGTGTGGCACCGCGCCATGCAGGCAGGAGACTGTAGTGAATGTTCCACCAGGGCAACAGCTCCAGGGCCGCCTTTGGGATCAGCGCTCCGTAGGCAACCACAATTGCAAGATCGGCCTCTACCTCTGCCAATCGGTCCAAAACTTCGGACACTTTGCTGGTCTTCAGAACGGGAATGCCGAGTTCGTTAGCCGTCCTGGCAACCGGCGAGGCTGTGAGCACCTTCTTGCGCCCAACGGCCGAATCTTCACGCGTTATCACCAGCGCAACCTCATGAAAGCGATTCAAGTCTTCCAGCGCTTGGGCTGCTATGGCTGGGGTGCCGGCAAAGATCAATCGCATCTCAAAAACCTACAGCGCATCTGGATCATCCATAACCACTCGCAATCCTCGACGCTTTGAACCACCCTGCACTCTCGCGGCACTCTTCAACGCAAGTGCTCGAAGGGATTTAGAGAGCTCGGGGCCGGCTTGGTAGCTGAAACTCACGAGAATCTTGCCGGCAGCCGCATCAACGCTCAACACCTTGGCCTTGCAGTCACGCGCAATCTCCAGAACTTGCTCCTGTTGCTCTGGTGCAGACTCAATGGTTGCAATTCTCACTGCCGGTGGCAGAGATAGAGACCTGAGTTCAGCAAGCTGCGTCTTGGCGATCTGCCGGTGCTGCTGCATTGCAAAGGCTTGGCCTATCTCAGTGTCCACACCTGAGAGCACCGCTCGGCCATCCGCTGCTAGAAGCTCAAGCGCTCCGGTCCAATCCCGAAAGGCGAGCTGCTCTGCTGCCAGTGACTGCCTTGAGAGCCAGATGTCGCAGTCCAAAACCAGCAATGCTGCATAGCCACCCTTGACCTTGGGGGCGGCACCGGGAGTGGCAACAACGATCTGATTCTTGGACTTCAGACCGCTGGGCCTTCGTTCGCCGGTAGCCTCGGCGATTGCCACTTGGGGAAAGACTTTGCCCAGTTCACTCACGGTCCTGGTGCTGCCAGTGCGGCCCCGCTTGGAGGCGGTCGACTTGCAGCCTGTGCACTTTACGTGTGGCTTATTGCAGATGCGACAGACCGCACGATTCTCGCTCGGCTCCCAAATCATGCCCCCGCAAACACAGCGCAGTCGATCACCGCAACCCTGGCAATACAGCGCTGCGGAGCTACCTTTCCTTGGCAACAGGACCAGCACTGGTCCAGCACTTAAGCGCTCCCGCACCAGCTTGAAGGCACCTTCATCGAACCGGACGCCAGGTTCGGTATAGGAAATTCTCGCTGGCGGGGCAACCACTTCGTGATCAGTCAGAAAGCCGATCTCGACAAGCCGCTGAACTTCAATCGACCTGTAGGGCGCTATCAAGAGGAGATCGATCTCCTTGCCGGCCCGAATCATGGCCAGTTCGCGTGCGTGAGTAAAGGGTGAACCCTGCTCGCGCAGAGAATCGTCCAAATCGTCATAGACGGCTATGAGGCCGAGGTTGCTCACCGGAGCGTAGATTGCGGATCTTGTGCCGACCACAAGTGTGGGAGCCTTGCTGAGTGCATTGTGAAAACTCTTGAAGCGATCTGATTTCTTGGCATTTGGCAAGTAGTTGATCAGGAAGGATTCAAGGCCCAATAGCTTCGCCAAACCTGAAGCCTCATCGATGTCATGTTGATCCGGAACCACGACAACCACACTCTGGCCTTGAGCTAGCTTTTGACTCGCCCGCTGCATAATCAAAAAGGCCCAATCCGCCCACTGCATCTCACCCAGTGGGTACGACTTAGCCGCACTCAACACCGCCGCTTTTGGAGACAGTGCGGGTCTTAGTTCGAATGGGGGTTCAATCTCCGGGACGTCGAGCGCTTGAACCTGGTCTTCAATCGTCGTTCGCGCCATGTGGTCTGGGACTGCCGCGGCAAGAATCTCCCCGAGGGCCACGCACTGCCGATCCGCAACCTGCCTTGCGAATGAGTAAATCTCGGGTGTCAAGACTGCGGCTGGATGCAAGATCGCCTCGAGCTCACTTGTCGCGTAATCGCTTTTGTCTGAAAGCCCGATTACAAAACCATGTTGCAGCTTTTTTGCTCTGCCAAAGGGAAAACTAACCTGCTGGCCGATGTCAATTGAATCCAGCATTTGCTCAGGGACGACAAAGTCGAATACTCGATCTAGCTGGATGAGATTCGACTTTGCCACCACTTGAGCAAAGCGAGGCATTTAGCGTCCTGCGGCCTCAGCCAGTGCGCTGGCGCGGTCCGTTTTCTCCCAGGTGAACTCGGCGAGCTCTCTACCAAAGTGCCCGTAGGCAGCCGTCTTGGCATAGATCGGGCGCTTGAGATCAAGCTCGCGAATGATCGCAGCTGGCCTGAGGTCAAAAACCTTCTTGATTGCCGCCTCAATTGCACTGGTCTCAACCTTTTCAGTTCCAAAGGTCTCTACAAATACCGCAACTGGTTCTGCGACACCGATGGCATAGGCGACCTGAATCTCAGCACGATCAGCGAGGCCCGCAGCAACCACGTTCTTAGCAACCCAGCGCATTGCATAGGCAGCGGAACGGTCGACCTTGGAAGGGTCTTTTCCACTGAAAGCGCCGCCACCGTGGCGGGCCATGCCGCCGTAAGTATCAAC
>CAXNHX010000089.1:0-4313 GCA_964202305.1 Aquiluna sp. | reverse complement strand
ACGCGTGGCTGTGAAGCAAGTTCAGCGATGCCGGCGATGGCCTCATCAAGGCTGGCTTTATCCCCATAAAGCGGAGCCTCGTTTGGATGAATCGCAACGGCTGCCAAAAGCATCGGTTCTTTGCTAGCGACCTCTGCCGACCAAATGCTGCTCTCGAGCGTTACCCCAACTTGAACTGCCCCGAGCATGCCGACCTGTCGCATCTTCTCGACGTGGTCGCTCACGCTCATCGGGTGATCAGAATCGGCAATCTCGAGGTGAGTGTGATTGTCGTAGGTGCCGATCGTCAGCGGCTCAGGCAACTCTGGATAGAGCCTGGGTTTGCGCTCCGAGCTCTCATAGTCCTTGCGCTGACGGATCGTCTCGGTCATTCTGCCTGGTCGACCCGCGGGAAGAGAGCGTCGAGTTCTCTCAGAACAAAGCCTGGCTTGGTGATTCCCCACTGAGCTGCGGAGGCGATGGTCTGGTTCTTTAGTTCGCCATCACCAATGGCGGCCCAGAGCTTTGCTGCGGCCTTGGGCATGACCGGAGCGAGAAGCACATTCAAAACCCGAAGCCCTTCAACGATCACATACATAACTGTTGCCAAGCGGGCTGAGTTTGCCTCATCCTTAGCCAAGACCCAAGGGGCCTGCGAGGTGATGTAGTTGTTCAGCTCGTCGACCAGCAACCAGCTCTTCTGGATGGCCTCGTGAATCGCAACTTGATCAATTGCAGCATCGGCCTCAGTAGCGGCTTTCTTTGCGATTGCAATGACTTGGTTGTCTGCTTCGAGGTAATCGCCTGGAGCGGGAACCGTGCCGTCGAAATACTTCTTGACCATCGCAATTGATCGCGAGGCGAGATTGCCAAAACCATTGGCAAGCTCGGCGTTATAGCGCGCGGAGAGGTCTTCCCAGCTAAATGATCCGTCAGAGCCAAAACCAATTGCCTTCATGAAGTAGTAGCGGAAGGCATCAGAGCCAAAGGCGTCGGTGATTTGGGTTGGAGCAATTCCCGTGAGCTTGGACTTTGACATCTTCTCGCCACCCACCAATAGCCAGCCGTGGCCAAAGACCTGCTTGGGTGGCTGGAGACCGGCAGCCATCAACATCGCTGGCCAAATGACCGCGTGGAAGCGAAGAATGTCTTTTCCCACCACCTGAACATCGGCTGGCCAGAGTGACTCGAGCTTGGCCTCATCTTGCCCGTAACCGATGGCTGTGATGTAGTTCAAAAGCGCATCAAACCAAACGTAGGTGATGTGTGAGTTGTCCCAGGGGATATCGATTCCCCAGTCAAATCGCTCCTTGGAGCGAGAGATTGAAAGATCCGACAATCCCTGTCGAACAAATGAGACCACTTCGTTGCGAGCTGACTCCGGCTGAACAAACTTTGGGTTGTCTTCGTAGTGCTTCAACAGCCGGTCTTGAAAGTCGCTGAGCTTGAAGAAGTAGTTGTTTTCATTTAGTTGATCGACCGGCTTTGAGTGAATAGCACAAACCTTTTGACCCGAAAACTCACCAGCGCCGTCAATTAGGTCCCCGTCGTTTTTGTACTCTTCGCAACCAACGCAGTAGTTGCCCTGAAACGAGCCCTGGTAGATGAATCCATCGTCGTAGAGCTTCTGTAAGAACTTCTGAACGGCTACCTTGTGGCGCTCATCGGTGGTGCGAATAAAGTCCTGGTTGTTGATGTCGATCGTCTCAAGGAGCGGCAACCAAGACTCCTTTACTAGCCGGTCAGTCCAAGCCTTGGGGTCGGTGTTGTTTCCTAAAGCAGTGCGAAGAATCTTCTCTCCGTGCTCGTCAGTCCCAGTGAGAAGAAATGAACCCTCACCGCGCTGGGAGTGCCAGCGGGCTAAAACGTCAGCGGCGACCTCGGTGTAGGCGTGCCCAATGTGCGGCGCATCGTTCACATAGAAGATGGGCGTTGTTACGTAAAAGGATTTGGACACCCCGATATCTTAGGGTTTGAGCGCCAGAGCGCGCTCGTAGATTGCACTTGATGACGCGTTGTGCTGCTGCGCTAGCAGCTGCGCGGCCTTCTTGAGACCAAGCCCCTGCTCCTTGAGATCAAGTGCCTCTCGGCCCAACTGCTCGTAATCAGGCTCCGAGTCCAACGCTCCCGAGATCACCAACACCATTTCACCTTTTGGCTCGGTCTTTGCCCACTCGATCAAGCCTGAAAGTGGACCGCGCTCGGTGTGCTCGAATTTTTTGGTGAGCTCGCGAGAAACGGCTGCGGGGCGATCACCCAGCACGCTCAGCGCGTCCTGCAGTGAGTCCAAGATGCGGTGCGGAGCTTCAAAGAAGATCAGAGTCCGCTGATCCTGCTTCAGAGCCTCAAAAGCGCTCCTGCGCTCTCCCTGCTTTCTGGGTAAGAAGCCCTCGAAACTAAACCTGTCGGTTGCCAACCCGGAAACCGCGAGCGCCGCGAGAACAGCAGAGGGTCCAGGAACCACGCTCACCTCAACATCGTTGGCGATGCACTCTCTCACCAGCAAAAAGCCGGGGTCTGAAACTGTCGGCATGCCGGCATCGGAGACAACGACAACATCATCAGTCTTTGCAAGCTCAACCAGTTGAATTAGCCGATCTGATTCATTGTGCTCGTGCAGGCTATAGAGCTTGGCGTGCAGCTTTACCTCGAGCCTGGTAGCCAGCTTCTTGAGCTCTCGGGTGTCTTCAGCCGCAATATGGTGCGCTGTGCCGAGCAGCTCAATCAAACGCTTCGAGGCATCGCCAAGATTTCCGATTGGAGTGGCCGCAAGAATCAACACGCTATGCAAACTAGCATCTAAGCGTGATTGCTCAGGCCGTAAACCTCGCTAGCGCACTTACGCGCACCAGGTATTTCTACCCGGTTGGGATTTTGCTTATCACCCTGCTTGGCGGCCTGATTCGCTTTGGCAACCTCATGAATCCCTCGATTCTGATGTTTGACGAAACCTATTACGTCAAAGACGCCTACACCCTTGGGCTGTTTGGCTCCGAGCGGGAGTGGTCCGAGGATCCCAACCCCGCGTTTGAATCCGGCGATCTGAGCGGCTATCTAACCGAAGCTGCTTACGTGGTGCACCCACCGATTGGTAAGTGGGTCATTTGGCTTGGCATGGAACTGTTCGGGGCAGGTAGCACGCTTGGCTGGCGATTCTCGGTCGCGCTTCTGGGAACCCTGGCTATCCCACTGGTGATTGCGATTGCCAACCGACTGATTGGAAACCGGTTCTTCGCACTTCTCGCAGGACTTTTCTTGGCGGTTGAAGGTCTAGCAATTGTCATGTCTCGAACTGCAATTCTCGATGGCATTCTGATGTTCTTCGTGCTCAGCGCCTTCTACTTCCTCTTGCGAGACCTCGAATACTGGCGCTCGAGAATGAATCGCCTGCAATCAAACTCGCTCGCATTGAGGCCCTGGCTGATCCCGATGGGGATATCGCTCGGGCTGGCCAGCGGAGTGAAATGGTCGGGGCTTTACTTCCTGGCTTTCTTTGGGCTTTACACCTTTGTGGGCGACCTGGTCATTCGAAGAAGACTCGGGTTGCCACCGGTTTTGGCCATCGGGCAGGGCTTTGTCAATGCAATCACACTCTTCACACTTGGGCTTGGCACCTACTTGCTGGGCTGGTCCGGCTGGATCCTGGGAGGTGATGGTTGGGGCCGGCAGCCGGAACGCGGTTGGGTTGCTCCATTGTGGGAGTATCACCAAAACGCCTATTCCTTCCACACTGGTTTGGCATCAGATCATCCTTATGAGGCAAACGCCTTCTCTTGGCTCCTGATGCTCAGACCCGTGGCATTTCTCTACGAACGCGACGAGTCGGGAAGAAGCTGCCAGTTTCTGCCGGAGTGTAACGAGGCAATCACGGCGATCCCCAACTTGGTCATTTGGTATGGCGGACTTCTCGCGATTATCTGGTTGCTGTTCAGGCAGCTGCGCAGGGTTCGCCTGGCTGAATTAGCAATCCTCATGGGTTTTCTTGCCGGTTGGCTGCCATGGGTGCTCTACTTGGAGCGCACAACCTTCATCTTCTACGCGGTTGTGCTTTCACCTTTTTACGCGCTCGCGTTGAGTTATGGATTGCATCACTACTGGCGAGGAGGCGTCGTTAGAAACCAGCCTTGGCGGAACCGACGAATAGTGCTGCTTGTTGTCTTGGTTTTGGTTTTCGCGCTTTACTTCTTGAGCATCTGGATGGGGTACGAAACCCCCTACTGGGTGTGGCGTGGTCAGATGTGGTTTCCCTGGTGGATTTAGTGCTTAGCTTCTTTGCGGGTTGCCAAAAGTGACCAAACCGTGGTCACAACCAGAGTCAAAACAATCACTCCCAG
>CAXNHX010000088.1:0-4318 GCA_964202305.1 Aquiluna sp. | reverse complement strand
GCAGTTCTGCCATCCAGGCTCGAAGCCCACTTCAAGATCACGTAGGGACGCTGATTTCGCTTGGCCGTGAGCCAAACCCGACCCTGATCCTCAGCCTGGGATAGCAGGACACCCGAGATGACATCAACCCCTGCCTCACGCAGGCGCTGAGCACCATTCGAGGAGAGCTCTCCCGGATCGGTGGATGCAAAGACAACTTTTGAAATACCAGCTTCGATCAGTGCGACCGAGCAAGGACCGGTTCTGCCCTGGTGGTTGCAGGGCTCTAGGGTCACGACAGCGGTGTAGCCGGGGGTGAGCTTCTCTGACCCAGTCAGGGCAAAAAGTTTCTTGAGCGCCGCTACTTCAGCGTGGTCTGTTCCGGCACCCATGTGCCAGCCCTCGGCGACAATCTCACCGGCCGGGTCCAAGATAACTGCGCCAACTTGCGGGTTCACTCCGATTCGCGGACCGAGCAGGGCAAGCTCGAGCGCCCGCTGCATAGCGGTCTCGTAGAGCTTGGTCTCTTGCATCTGGCCTTCCCTGGTGCGCGTGACACAGCACCGCAGGGAAGCGGCAACAACAAACTAGCGACGCAAAAATCGCGCCCTAGGTTCTTCTACCATCCGGACTTTAACCGTCGGTCTCGGAGTTTCACCGAGTCAACCGCCTGAAGCTTCATCGCTGGCTGCGATGTTTCCAGTCGGGTCGCGGACTTTAACCGCCGGTTCAGATTTTCACTGACCCCGAAGAACTGTGCATTAAGAACAATACTCTTTTGGGCTACTAAATTCCCCTAGAGCTTTGGCAGAAAGCCAATCCGGTCATAGACCTTGGTGAGCGTCGATTCGGCTAGCTCGTTAGCTTTGGCGGCTCCAATCTGCAGGAGACGATCAAGCTCTGCGGTGTCGCTAAGGAGCTCATGGGTTTTGCTCGCGATTGGCCTGAGGTGCTCAATCACGGCCTCAGCCAGCTCGGTTTTTAGGCTTCCGTAGCCGGAGCCTTCGAAGTGTTGCACAGTCTCAGAGATTGACTTTCCGGTGATAGCGCTAAAGATACCCAGGAGGTTGGCAACGCCTGGCTTGTTTTCAGGGTCGAAGCGAATCTCGCCATCGGTGTCCGTTACCGCACTCTTGAATTTCTTTAGGATCACGCCCTCCTCGTCCAGGAGGTTGATCAGGCCCTTGGGGTCTGCCGCTGACTTGGACATCTTGGCGCTTGGGTTCTGGAGGTCGTAAATCTTTGCAGTTTCTTTGAGAATTTCGGCCTTTGGAACAACGAAGGTCTCGCCAAATCTTGAGTTGAACCTCATTGCCAGATCGCGGGTTAGTTCGAGGTGTTGACGCTGGTCTTCTCCAACAGGCACGGCTTCTGGCTGATAGAGCAGGATGTCTGCGGCCTGCAGGATTGGGTAGGTGAACAGGCCCACTGAGGAGTTGTCAGCCCCACCCTTCTGGCTCTTGTCCTTGAACTGAGTCATGCGGCTAGCCTCACCAAAGCCGGTAATGCAGTTCAGCACCCAGGCGAGCTGCGCGTGGGCGGGAACGTGAGACTGAACAAACAGAGCTGACTTCGCAGGATCAATACCAGCTGCGATGTATTGCGCGGCAGTCTTGCGGGTGTTGTCCCGGAGTTCCTTGGGGTCCTGCGGCATGGTGATGGCGTGCAGGTCGACGATGACGTAGTGAGCATTGTGGGTGGACTGCATCTTCACCCACTGCGTCAGCGCACCCAGGTAGTTGCCAAGGTGCAGGCTGGATGCTGAGGGCTGCATGCCACTGAGCAAGTTTGGCTTAGTCATCACAATTCCTAGAGGTCATACTCAACGACCACTGGTGAATGATCGCTCCAACGAGCATCGTAGCTAATGGCGCGATCAACCTGGTAAGTCTTGGCCCGCTCTGCAAGTTTTGGAGTGGCTAGCTGGTAGTCGATTCGCCAGCCCGCATCGGTATCAAAGGCCTTGCCTCGATAAGACCACCAGGTGTAGGGGCCTGGTACCCCTGGGTGGAACTTTCTACCAATGTCGACCCAGCCCTGATTTGCAAAATCATCGAAGTAGGCACGCTCTTCGGGCAAAAACCCGGCGTTTTTGATGTTGCCCTTCCAGTTTTTGATGTCTAGCTCGGTGTGGCCAACGTTTAGATCTCCGACCACGACTGCCAGCCTGTCGGCTTTGACAAGCTCAGCCATGCGGGCCCTCATCGCCTCGAGGAACTTGTATTTCTCGACCTGCTTGGAAGTATCGGCCTCACCCGAGTGAACATAGGTGCTGACAACAGTCAGGGTTCCAGCCTTGGTTTCAATATCAACCTCGAGCCAGCGCCCGGCTGAGTCAAACTCCGTGGGACCAAGCTCGACTCTGGAACCCAGAGTTTTCATTTCGGTAAGAAGTGCGACACCGGCTCTCCCCTTGGCTGTTGCCTCGTGATCGAAGATCTGCCACTTCTTAGTTGCAAGCGGGCCGGTGGTTGAGAGCTCCTCTAAATCCTGGCGTGGAGCCCGAACCTCCTGCAGACAGAGAACATCTGGGTTAGAGGCTTTCAGCCAATCCGCCATGTCTTTGCGAGCTGCTGCACGAATCCCGTTGACGTTTACTGTTGCAATCTTGACCATGGTTTCTAAACCTACGAGCTAAATGATTGCGTAGAGGTCTGATCCACGAACTTCGACGGTTATTTTTCCAAGTGCGGTGCGTGCAGGTCCTGCCTCGACGGCTCCGGTCTCGACATTGAATCTTGCTCCGTGGCAAGCGCAGGCGATCTGGCCCTCCTGAACACCACTAACGATGCAGCCGGAGTGGGTGCAGGTGGCGCTAAATGCTCGGTACTCGCCAGCTCGAGGTTGAGTTACCAAAATCGTCAGGGAAGCATCAATCTGGAACTTGGTTCCCGATCCAACCATCACATCCGAAGCCGGACCGAGCAAAAGCTCACCGGCGGCTTCCTCTGGCTGCTGATCAACCGTCGCGGATGGGGGAGTGGTTTCTACTGGCTCCGGCTCGGCAGCGCAGGCTGCAAGAGTTACGGTTGCTCCGGCTGCGACCATTCCGCCGACGATTGTTCTTCTGTCTATGCTCATTTCGAACTCAACAGATTTTGAGGCTAGGGCCTTCCCCGCAAAATCGCCTGCTTGACCTCGGCAATGGCCTTGGTGACCTCAATGCCTCTTGGGCAGGCCTCGGTGCAGTTGAAGGTGGTGCGGCAGCGCCAGACACCTTCTTTGTCATTCAAGATGTCGATTCTTACCTGAGCACCCTCATCGCGAGAGTCGAAGATGAAGCGGTGGGCATTCACGATCGCCGCTGGACCAAAGTACTGACCATCGGTCCAGAACACTGGGCAGGATGTGGTGCAGGCGGCGCAGAGAATGCACTTGGTGGTGTCGTCGTAGCGAGCACGGTCCTCGGGTGACTGCAGGCGTTCCTTGGTTGGGGAGTCACTGGCCATCAAGAACGGGTTGATGTCGCGGTAAGCCTTGTAGAAGGGCTCCATGTTGACAATCAGGTCCTTCTCGACCGGAAGACCCTTGATTGGCTCAACGTAAATGGGCTGCGAAATGTCCAGATCTTTGATCAAGGTCTTGCAAGCCAGGCGGTTGCGACCATTGATTCGCATGGCATCCGAGCCACAAACACCGTGGGCGCAAGAGCGGCGGAAGGTAAGGGAACCATCAACCTCCCACTTGATCTTGTGCAGGGCATCTAGCACTCGGTCGGTGCCAAACATCTGGATGTCGTAGTCCACCCACTTCGGCTCCTGGTCGGTCTCAGGATCAAAGCGCCGAATCATCATGGTCACCTGGAAGGACTCGACCTCAGCGATAGCTTGCTCTGCCATTAGTACTTACGCTCCATCGGCTGGTAGTTGGTGATAACGACGGGCTTCCAGTCAACCTTCATGTCCACTCCGGTTGCCTTGTCCTTCTTGTCAGTCTTATAAGCCATGGAGTGAACCATGAACTTCTTGTCATCGCGGTCTGGGAAGTCCTCGCGCAGGTGAGCGCCTCTTGACTCGCGGCGCTCGCGGCAGGTGATAACCGTCACCTCTGCAAGGTCTAGCAAGAACCCGAGCTCCACGGCCTCTAGGAGGTCGGTGTTGAAGCGCTTGCCCTGGTCCTGAATCGAGATGTTCTCGTAGCGAGCACGAAGCTCGTAGATCTTCTCAAGAGCTTCGTTCAAGGTCTCCTCAGTGCGGAACACCTGAGCGTTTTTGTCCATGGTCTCCTGCAGCTCTTTGCGCAGCTGGGCAACTCGCTCCTTGCCCTTGGCCTTGCGAACCTTTTCGAGCATGGCAATCACGTCGGACGCTGCATTCTCAGGAACTGGGACCTGCTCCGC
>CAXNHX010000087.1:0-4325 GCA_964202305.1 Aquiluna sp. | reverse complement strand
GGTTTGGTGACTCCAGTACCGGTGACTCTGGCGAAGCGCCTTGTGGCCTCGCTCAAGCACGAGGTCGTTGCCAGAAATGACGATATTAGGAAACTGATTCCCGATGCACCCGATGGGTTGACCACCTTCAGAGCTGCCGTCGAACTTGCGCTCACTCGAGTCAAGGAAATGGAGGTTGAGACGCGCTGGTCGAATGCCTTGACCCCAAACACTCACTCCGAACCACTCCCCACCGATCCTGACTGGGCTGGAGGATCGCTCTACATCGATAAGCGCGAATACGTCTCGGATGACTCTGTTGAGGAGGTTTGGGCGCGAGTCGAGGCGATTGGTGGCCAGAACGGCTACTCCACCGCCACCTGGGCCTGGGAGGTCAGAGGAATCATGGACCGCTTGGTTGGTGGGGTGGGACTGCGACGTGGGCGTCGCGACCCTAACCGCCTCATGGAAGGTGAAGCGTTGGACTTCTGGCGAGTAGAGAAGATTGCCAGACCGGAGCTGCTGCGACTTCGCGCGGAGATGAAGATGCCTGGATTGGCATGGCTCGAGTTTCAGGTAGCTCGGGACGACGATGGTAGAACCCATTTGAAGCAGCGGGCTCTCTACCACCCTCGCGGGCTACTTGGTCATGCGTACTGGTGGGCAGTTGCCGCTATGCACGGCATTGTGTTCCCATCGATGGCTACAAAGATGGCTGGGCCCAGCGCTAAAAAAGTAACCGCCCGCTAGCATTCTCTGGTGTCCAAAACCCGCCTAGCCGTGCTTGCCCTGCTGGGCGTGGGTTTTGTGTGGGGAGCTGCCTTTGTTCTGATGAAGGACGCTATTGTCCTTCAGCCCTACATGGACTTTCTTGCAACACGATTTACCGTCGCAGCAATCGCAATGATTCTGCTCAGGCCGATGGTATCGCTGAGATTCGAAGCGGGCGACGTCAAGTACGGAGCAATCATCGGTGTGGTGTTGGCCTTTGGCTACATCACCCAGACCATAGGGCTTGATCTAACCACCGCCGCAACCAGCGGATTCTTGACTGGTCTTTATGTCGTCTTCACTCCCCTGATTGCGTGGCTCTTTATCAGGCAAAAAGTCTCGGGCAAAGTCGCCCTGGGTGTTCTGTTTTCAATCGTTGGAATGGGCATCTTCTCGGGCGCTGCGACCAGCACCGAGTTTCAGGTGGGGCAAATCTGGCTAGTGGTTTGTGCGGTTCTGTATGCCGTTCACATCCTGCTCCTCGGGCACTATGGAAAGACACGCAACTCTTATCGCTTCGCCATGCTGCAGATTGCATTTGTTGCTCTGGTCACGTGGGGCTTTGCCCTGGTTGACGGCTACCAGCCACCGCCAAACTTCGAAGTTTGGTTTGCGGTGTTATTCACGGCACTGCTATCTACCGTTATGGCATTTTGGATTCAGACCTGGGCTCAGACACTGTTGGATCCGGCCCGTGTTGCACTGCTGATTACCAGCGAGGTGATTTTCACAGCACTGCTCGCGATAGGTCTGGGCCAAGAGCCGTTGACGCTAGCGATCGTGGTTGGTGGGGGCATGATGCTGACAGCGATGTTGATTGTGGAGTGGCCTAGAAAAGGCGACAAACCGCTAGTTCAGACCCAGCTCCACGAGTAGCGCGTTCAGCCTCTGGTTGGACTCAAGCTCCTTGTCAGACCTCGCCATCTTAACCGGAAGCCTTCTGCGCAAGAGGTCGTCTCGGGAGGTGACCAGCTCATGTCGCACGATGTGGCGAATCTCGTTCTCGGTAATCCCTAGGCCTGGGATGATCTCTTGGATGTCGTCGCTGAGGAAGTCGAAACCGCGCTCCCCATGGCGCCGCCAGATGCCCTCAGCAATACGCTCTGCTTGGTCACTGGGAGCTAGCGATGCAACGACGCCAAAGAACTCGCCCTTGCGGACCTGTGACCCTTCCCCGAACCACATACCCGGATCCTTTGGCGAATGTCCGAGTTTTCTAACCTCGGCAATGACCTCCTCACCCACGTTCAGGCAATCAGTCAGTTTGCCTCCCAGGATTGTGACCGACTTCTTGGCGTCACTGGTCTCGATGATGTGCTTTCTTGAAAGCTGGTGCCAGTCCGAAACCTTGCCATCGTCGTTACCCTCCACAACCAGTGGTCTCACGCCACAGCGCTCCGACACCACTTGCGCAAGTGTGATTGGCTCCTCCAGTTCAAGTTGCGCGTTTATCTGACGCAGCACGAACTCGCGGTCCTCATCGGTCACTTGAGTCTCAGGATCATCGACTCTGGTGTCGGTGGTGCCGATCATGGAACGATCACCCATGGGAAGAACATAGAACAGGCGTCCCTCCTCATCCCAGAAAGCCAAGACCTGATAGTTGTCGGTGAGCTTGCGGTTCAGTATGAGGTGAATACCCTTGGAGAAAACCAACCCCGCCTTGGTCTTTGAACCAACGAGTTCACTCACGTTCTTTGCGAATGGACCGGCGGCATTTACCAGGATTTTGGCCCTGGCAACCTGGTTGCCGTGCTGGCCGGAAAGTTCTAGCTCCCAACCAGAAGCATCGTTTCTTGCACCCACCAGTTCGGTGTAGTTTCTGGCATCTGCCCCTCGGGCGATTGCCAGCCTGATGAAGTCAAAAACAAAGCGTGAATCGTTGTCTGGCAATTCGGCGTCGTAATACCTCACGGCCTTGCGACCTGCGATCAGGTTCGGTTCGAGCTGCTTTGCTCTGGCGGCCGAATAGCTCGCTGGGGGCCTGGTGCCGAATAGACCGATGAACCAGTAAAAGAGAGTTCCGAACGTACCTAGCAACCTGCCAAAAGGTGCGGTGGGGCCAATGGAAGCCAGGAAACCGATCTGCCTGATCTGATTCGGGTAGTGCCTCATAAGTTTGTTGCGAGCCAGGCAGAGCTTGAATACGAGCCAGAACTCATAGCTCTGCAGGTACTTGATGCCGCCCCAGATCAGATTGGAAGACTCCTGTGATGTGAATGATGCAAAGTCGCCCTTGTCTATCAGGAGAACTTTTTGCCCGGCGGCGCTTAGCGCGGCGGCGGCAACGGCACCATTGATGCCGGCCCCAATAATTGCAACGTCAAACTCGCCATCTTGAACGAATTTGTCCGTTTTAGATTGATTTTGTGCACTCACACTGCAAGCATAAGAGCTCAAGGCTTGTGACAGCTGAGATGTCGGGCAATTTCAGGGAGGAAATTCATGTCAATTTTGGCAATTGATGCTGGAACCACTGGCGTCACAGCGCTGATTGTCTCCGATCAGGGAGAAATTCTCGCTCGCGGCTATCAGGAATTTCAGCAGCACTTCCCAAAACCCGGCTGGGTCGAGCACGAGCCAGAGCAGATTTGGCAGGCCACACTCAGCGCCTGCAAGGCCGCACTCTCCGCCACAGCGACAAAGCCAACCACAATTGGAATCACCAACCAGCGCGAAACAGCTGTGATTTGGGACCGAAAAACGCTCACCTCCCCAACCAAAGCAATCGTCTGGCAAGACCGCAGAACGGCAGACCTAACGGAAGAGCTGCAGGGCAAGAACTCCGGTGGGTGGATTCGCCGGCGCACCGGATTAAACCTCGACCCCTACTTCACCTCCAGCAAGTTTCTTTGGTGGAAAAGAAACCTCCCGCAAATCTTCCGGGACGTTGAGGCAGGACGCTACGCACTGGGAACCATAGACAGCTACCTAGTGGCCAGATTGTCAGGGGGCAGGCACCACATCACCGATGCTTCTAATGCCTCCCGCACCCAGCTATTGGATATCGCCAAGATGCAGTGGGATCAAGAACTCTGCGATGCATTTGAGATTCCAATCTCAGCGCTGCCAACTATCACCCCGTGTTGGGGAGACCTCGCGCGAACCGACGCCAGCCATTTCCTCGGACTCGAGCTGCCAATAACTGGGATGGCTGGCGATCAGCAGGCAGCGCTCTTTGGCCAGCTGGCTTTTGAGGTTGGGCAATCCAAAGCCACCTATGGCACCGGAGCTTTCATTTTGACCAACACCGGCAAAGAAATAGTCCTCAGCGAGAAGGGTTTGCTTGCAACCGTTGGTTGGCTTGCCCCCAACGGAGATAAGACATATGCCTCAGAGGGTTCGGTGTTCGTGGCGGGGGCTGCGGTGCAGTGGCTCAGGGATGGCCTAGGGATAATCAATACCTCGGGAGCAGTTGAGGCGCTTGCGCTCGAGGTGGACTCGAGCGAGGGCGTGGTCTTTCTGCCAGCCCTGACTGGATTGGGAGCCCCGTTCTGGGAGCCGGATATTCGCGGCAGCTTGTTTGGCATCACCCGTGGAACAACCAAGGCACACATCGCCCGGGCAACGCTCGA
>CAXNHX010000086.1:0-4349 GCA_964202305.1 Aquiluna sp. | reverse complement strand
GGTCACGAGGTTTGGTTGATTACGGCTGCCCCGCAGGAACTAGCCCAGCAGATTGCAAATGACCTGGGGGCTACCGGTGCCCTCGGAACCATCGTCGGCCACAGCGATGGAGTTCTCACCGGTGAACTGGTCGGGGAACCCCTACATGGTCAGGCCAAGCGGAAAGCTGCTAGAAAACTTGCCAAAGAACGACACATCAGCCTGAAGCGCTCCTTCGCCTATTCAGACTCGGTGAACGATCTGCCACTTCTAACTTTGGTCGGGAACCCGGTGGTGGTGAATCCCGACAAGGCTTTGAAGCGCTATGCCGATGCGGCAGGCTGGGACATTCTCCGCTTCAAGCGACGAGAGCTCCGGAAATAGAAAAACCCGCCCCTAGGGGCGGGTCGTTCAAAGACTTACTTCTTGTTGCGACGCTGGTGGCGAGTCTTACGAAGAAGCTTGCGGTGCTTCTTCTTCGACATACGCTTGCGGCGCTTCTTAATTACTGAACCCAATAGAACCTCACAAAACTTGTATTTGCCCGAGCGGGCAACCCCAATACTCTAGCCCGTGCGAACCAGTCGCTCAAGCCCTGCCAGAAACTTAGTCTCGGCGAACCCTTGACTTCACCTCTTGAGCGAAGTGCGCGGCTTCGGTGCGAACATCGTCCACGACCTCTTCGACCTTCTGCTTCGCTATCTTCTCAAACTCCTTGACGGAGGTCTCGGTCTCAGTTTTGACTTCGGCGAGCTTGCGGCCGAGTCTCTTCCCAAGATCCTTTGGATCGAAGTCGATATCTAGATCATCGGCGCGAAGCTTGAGTTCGTTGGCTAACCAACCTGCCCGTTCAGTAATCCAGTGGCCCAGCTTCTCTCCTGCAGCGGAGAGGTTTTGCGCCAGCTCATCGCCTTCTTCAACCTCGGCATCAAAGCCCAAGGAAAGGAAGTTGATCATCCAGTCTTCGATCTCCTCCAAGGGCTCTGGAGTGACGCTGTAGTAGCGCTTCTGGCCCTCTTCGCGGGCAGCGACGAGGCCAACCTCGCGAAGGGTCTTGAGGTGCTTTGAAACTGTTGGCTGACCAACACCGGTCTTTTCAACCAGCTCAGTTACTGTCAGCTCGCCCGTTCCACCAGTGAGGTGAGAAGAGAGCAACGTCTCCATGAGTTGACGTCTGGTTGGATCTGCAATTGCTTCGAATATGTCTGCCATGGAATAAGCCTATTGCGTTGCGCTGGCAATTTCCTCTGCTCGAAGAACTGCTGCCTTTAGGCCGGCCTCAAAAATCGATTTCAGCTGCGCCTGATCGAAAGTCTCAATGATTTTTGCGGTGGTGCCGCCTGGACTAGTCACCCTTCTTCGAAGCTCGCTCGGTTCCCTGTCCCCTTGAGCAAGAAGCTCAATTGCACCATCAAAGGTCCCTCTAACCATGAGCTCGGACTGCTCCTTGTTGAAGCCTTGCTCGATTGCAATCGCCTCCCACTGCTCGATGAAGTAGTAAACCCAGGCCGGTCCAGATCCCGAAATGGCAGAGAGAGGATTGATCATGGCCTCTGGAACCTCAACCACAGCACCGACTGAGGCGAATAGTTCTCCCGCGGCGACAAGCGCTTCTTTGGAGCAGCTAGCTCCTGCACTAATTCCTGTAACGCCCTTGCCGACCAGGGCAGGAGTGTTCGGCATCGAGCGAATCAAGTTTGGATTATCTGGAAGAGCACCCGAAATAGTGTCAAGCGAAATGCCTGCAGCCATGGAGATAACCACCGCATTCTTTGCGATCTCGCCATGTAGTTGGCCCAGCACCTCAACGATTTGGTAGGGCTTGACCCCGAGCACAACTAGGTCAGCGTCTCCAGCCATCAGGGAGTTGGCATCCTGAGCCTCCTCCAAAGCCATTGCGCTCACTCCCAGCGCACGCAGTTCTGTTGCGCTAGCGGTGGAGTTGGTGGTGGCAGAGATTAGAGCAGCTGGATGTCCAGCTGCGAGCAAACCCTTGAGCACAGCGGACCCCATCGATCCGGTTCCGACAAAGCAAACTCTTAGGTTTTCCATTCATCAAATCCTAGGCTCCAGGCAGGAAGTCTGCGATAAGTGGGTAGCCAACGAATACGGCGGTATTCATGGTGGTGTGGGCGATGATCAAGGGGGCAACCCTGCCAGTTCTCACAAACAGGTAGCCAAACACCAACCCCATTACGAAGTTTCCAACGAACGCGCTGTAGCCCTGATAAAGGTGATAGCTGGCCCTAAACAACGATGCGATGACAATGACAACCCAGATGCTGTATTCCGGTTTGATCAAACCAAGCTTCTTGAAAAAGAAGCCAACCGCAATGATTTCTTCTTGTAGTCCGGCCCGAAGTGCAGAGAGCATAAGGATCGGGATCGTCCACCAGTAGTCACCTAGTGCACTCGGCACCACACGAGCAGTCAGACCAAATTCGAGGGCGAGGATATAAAGACCAATCCCAGGAACTCCAATCAGAATCGGCAATCCCAGGCCGAGAAGCCAGTCCTTTGCCTTGGGAATCACTCCGATCTTGATTCCATCAAGTGAGAGGAAGTAGAGGGCAAGAAGCACTGGCACCAGTGCCAGTGAGATCTGTGCTAGCTGACTTACCAGATCCAGCCACGGCACCTGAGCCAGGGGCCGATTGATGGTTGTAACACTCCCGGCGACACCAGCCTCAGAGGTTAGCTTCCGAAGAAAGCTGAGCACAGAGTAGATGCTGCTGGCTCCAAGCGAGACCATCAGCACCAACCAAAACTCAAAGGAGTGTCTGCGCATTTATACCTCGGTCGCAAAAAAGGTGTGTAAACGCAAGTTTAGGTGGGGGTGGTGCAAGGTAGTTTAAGAAAATGGCTAAGACCAAGATCGATTACCGCTGCAGCGAATGCGGCTGGTCCACCCCGAAATGGGCTGGGCAGTGCGCTAGCTGTCAGGGCTGGGGAACCCTCGCGGAGCAGAGCGGCATCTCCAAAGCCAAGGTTGTGAACATCTCACAAGCCAACGCGGCAAGGCCAATCACCGAGATCGAGACCACATCGGATGGCTACACCCCCACCACCGTCGCAGAGTTCGATCGGGTGCTGGGTGGAGGACTTGTGGCTGGTGCAGCGATCTTGCTATCAGGAGAGCCAGGTGTTGGAAAGTCAACTCTTCTGCTCGAGGTTGCCTCGAGACTGGCAAAGACGGGCAAGAAGGTTCTTTATATCTCAGCCGAAGAGTCTGTAAGCCAAGTAAAGCTTCGTGCCCAGCGCACTGGAGCAATCTCAGAGAACCTCTACCTAGCCGCCGAGACTGACCTAGGCAGCGTGCTCGGGCAATTCGAGGCCGTTGCCCCGCAGCTGATGATTGTCGACTCGGTGCAAACGGTCGCCTCCGCTGAGATTGATGGTTCAGCGGGCATGCCAGCTCAGGTCCGCGAGGTCGCGGGAAATCTAATTCGCTTGGCGAAGCAAAACTCTGTGCCAGTGATGCTGGTCGGTCACGTCACCAAAGATGGATCTATCGCAGGACCGAGGACTCTCGAACACCTGGTTGATGTGGTTTGCCACTTCGAAGGCGATCGCCAAACCGCCTTGAGGTTTGTGCGCACGCTCAAGAATCGCTTTGGTCCAACTGATGAGGTTGGCTGCTTTGAGATGAGTGGGGACGGAATTCTCGAGGTGCCAGACCCAAGCGCTCTGTTTGTGTCGGAGAATCAGACCAATACCTCCGGCAGCTGCATCACGGTAACCGTAGAGGGAAGACGAGCCCTTCGGGCTGAGATTCAGGCTCTCGTGGTTCGCTCCAGCACGCCGCAACCAAGGCGAGTAACTAACGGTGTCGATGGTTCTCGCGTGGCGATGCTGCTAGCTGTTCTTGAGAGAAGAGCCGGGATTTCCCTTGCCGACAAGGATGTTTATGTCTCCACGGTTGGCGGCATGAGAATCACAGAGCCCGCAGCGGATTTGGCCATTGCAATCGCGATTGCCTCGGCGGTGAGCGATAAGCCAGTCCCCAATCAAGTTGCTGCTTTTGGCGAGATTTCACTATCGGGTGAGGTTAGAGGGGTGACGAACTCGAAGCAGCGCATCAGCGAGGCGGCAAGACTCGGTCACAAGACGATTGTGGATTCAAGCAGCAAGCAGCTCAAGAAAGCCATCTCGCTGGCGCTTTCCTAGAACAGGTAGAAGCGCTTCTTCTCGGAGACCACGCCCGAGACCTCAACCTTGAGCTCGTACTGAGCGCCGCCCTTTGGTGCAGGGCGATTATTTTCGCTGCACTGGAACTCACTTGATGAGTAAACCTTGAGCCACTGGCCGGGTGCTGACTTTTCAACCACGTTAGGCTTCAGGACCTTAGAGAGCTTGGAGTCGCCTTCGCG
>CAXNHX010000085.1:0-4556 GCA_964202305.1 Aquiluna sp. | reverse complement strand
TGGCAATAATCTCCTCAGCTTGGGCGGCATTGGTGATTTGGCCAACGGCCGAGACGCTGCCTCCGGAGCCAACCTTGGCACTCTCCGCCAGGGGAACTTGATAGCCGGGCCCCGATGGAATCTTCACTCCGGTGATGATGCCACCAGATGAAATGTCAAACAGATCTGCACCCAGTTCCCTGGCCCAGGCTGCAACCTGATTGGTTTGCTCCTGATCCCAACCGCCCTCGACATAGTCGGTCGCGCTAAAGCGCACCATAAGCGGCATTTGGTTGCCGATCTCTTTTCTGACGGCAGCCACAACGTCGAGCAAGAGTCTCGCGCGGTTCTCCAAAGAACCGCCGTATTGATCATCTCGATCGTTAGCGAGCGGAGAGAGGAACTGATGCATTAGGTATCCGTGAGCGGCGTGAATCTCTATGGCATCAAAGCCTGCCTCGATGGAGCGCCTGGCACTGGCGCGGAAGTCTTCCACCACGCGAGCAATTTCTTCGGTGGCGAGTTTTCGTGGAGCGGCATAGCCCTCAAATGCCCTGTCGGTCGAGGAGTAGGTCTCCCAGCCACCCTCACTTATGGGAACGGAGCCAGAACCCGACCAAGCTCTGTAGGTGGAGGCTTTTCTTCCTGCGTGAGACAGCTGGATTGCGCTCACTGATCCCAAAGACCTAATTAGGTCGGTCACTTTCTTCCAGGCCTGAACCTGCTCCTGGTTCCAGATGCCGGTGCACCAAGGGGTAATTCTTCCCTCGGGGTTCACGGCGGTAGCCTCGGCCATGACCAAGCCCGCTCCTCCAATAGCAAATGAGCCGAGGTGCGCTAGGTGGAAGTCACCAACCACGCCGTCTTGGTTCTCGCACGAGTACATGCACATCGGGGAGACCCAGAGTCGGTTCTTCACCTCGACGGACCTAATTTTGATAGGGCTAAAGAGCTTGCTCACTGCGGAAGTTTTTCCAATCTCGGAGTTGCGAAGTAGATAAAGACACCCAGGATCGCACCCCAGCCAATGGCGATATTCAGAGGTAGTAATCCAGTCAGAAGACCGATGATCGAGGGTCCAGCCAAGCCACCGATGTAGGTGATGCCCACCACCTTGGCCATGTTTCTACCCGAGTGGCTTGCCTCGCCAATCTCTCCCGCCGCAGCAAAGATCTGCGGCACCACGCCTGAAATACCCAGGCCAAGAAGACCCCAGGCCAGAAGCGAGAGCTCGTAGTTGGGCACAAAAGCCTGCAGACCGATAGCGGCAGCGGCAAAGATCGAGCCATTGCGAATCACAAAACTTCTGCCCTTGACCTCGACAATGCGATCGATGAAGATTCGGCCAATTATCATGCCGATGTTGAAGGCCGCCAAGCCCCAGGCGGCAAGGGCGAAGCTCGCGTTTTGGTAGTCAGACAAATACAGCGCTGACCAGTCCTGAGCCACACCCTCGATGATTGCTCCCGACGCGGCCATCAGCCCAGCCAGAACTACAAAAGCGAAGACCCTGCGGTTGGCCTTGGATGACACCTTGTTTTGCTGCTTGTCCGAGTTGTCGGCAACCGGTTGGTTCGGGAGTAGCCAGGTGGCAATAAACACTCCAACTATTGAAAGCGTTACTCCCACAACTGGAAGGGTTTGAGACTGGTTGAAACCTAGGCCAATGGTCACAAACCCAAGACCCGCACCGAGCAGCCCACCGACCGACCAGAACAGGTGAAAGAAGGTAAAGATGGCTTTGCCGTTTGCCTTTTCAACCTGCAGGGCGGCCGCGTTCATCGCGACATCGATCCCGGCGATGCCAAAACCAATGCCGAAGATTGCAAGTCCCAACCAGAACGGATCGGGAGCGAAGGCGGGACCGAATAGCGATAGACCCACAATCGCGCCCCCGAGTCGGGTGGCGGTCTTGGCTCCAATGTGATCGACCATCCAGCCAAAGAGCTGCATTGCAAAGAAACCGCCGAGCCCCGAGAGCGTAAGCAAAAGTCCTAGTGTCTGATAGTTGATGCCGACCCGATCCTCAATGAGGGGAATGTGGACGGCCCAGAGGGCAAGCGAGGAACCACCGGAGATGAAGAAGAAGCAAACCGCGATCTTTGATTTCAAAAGTTGCACGGACAAACTCTAGGCGAAGAGCATCCTTAGTCTGGAACCGACTTCCTCAGCCTCGATTAAAAAGCCGTCGTGACCGTATTCACTGGAAATCACTTGCAGTCCACCGCCAATCAGCTCTCCCGAGATGTGTTCCGCAATCAACTCTTGGCCGCTGAGGGGGAACAGGCGATCGCTATCGACTCCTAGCACCAGGGTCGGGCAGCTGATTCTTGAAAGCGCCTCTTTGACGGACCCACGGTCACGACCAATGTCGTGCGAGTTCATCGCTGAGACCAGCGTGATGTAGCTGTTGGCATCAAAGCGCCGAACGAACTTGTTGCCATGGAAATCGAGGTAGCTCTCAACCGCATACTTGCCGCGCTCGGTGAGCGGGCTGACCTGAGACTGCCAAGACCTTCCAAAGCGCTCGTTAAGCTCCTTTGGAGATCGGTAGTTCAACAGCGCCATGCGCCGAGCCAGAGCGAGACCCTTGTGGGGGCCAAAACCGGGCTTTGCGTCGTAATACCATCCGGCGGCAAAACCAGTGTCTGAGCGAATGGCCTCGAGCTGCACGGTGTTCAGGGCAATCTGGTCGGCGGTTGAATAAGGAGGTGCCGCAAGGATGCCCAAGCGCTCAAGGCGCTCGGGGTAATCGATTGCTATCTCGAGAGCGTGCATGCCCGCCATCGAGCCGCCAATGATTGCAAAAAATTTGTCGACGCCGAGTTGATCGGCAAGCACCAGGAAAGCCTTCGCCTGGTCCTTGATGGTGAGCTGCGGAAAAGATGGTCCATATTCTCGGCCGTTGCGATCAAGCGATGATGGACCGGTCGAACCCTGGCAACCGCCAAGGACATTGGGGGTGAGCACAAAATACTTCTCGGTGTCGATGGCAAGCCCGGGACCGACAATGCCATTCCACCAACCACTGGTGGCATGGCCATTACCGGCATCGCCTATCAGGTGCGAATCGCCAGTTAGGGCATGCAGCACCAAAATCGCGTTTGACTTATCGGTATTGAGCGTGCCCCAGCTCTCATAAGCGAGTCTCGCACCCTGCAGTGTTTGCCCCGATTCGAGATCGATGTCGAAAACCTCGGAGAATTTGCGGTCTCCGACTGGGTCACCCACTAGCCAGGCTCCAGTGGCAGGAGGTCTTCCAACTAGCTGACGACGCTGCTCCTCGGTAATAAATTCCGAGGGAGCAGAGTCTTCAGATATCTGGAAATCCATTACTTGGCTGCCGTGAAGCCCTTCTGCAGGTCGTGGATCAGGTCTTCAATGCTCTCAAGTCCCACTGATAGTCGAACTAGACCGGGTGTGACACCGGTGGTCTTCTGGTCGGCCTCACTCAACTGGGAGTGGGTGGTGGAAGCAGGGTGAATCACCAGCGAGCGAACATCTCCGATGTTTGCGACGTGGCTGAAGAGCTCAAGGGCATCAACGAACTTGATACCGGCTTCGACGCCACCCTCGATCTCGAACGAGACGATGGCACCAGCACCCTTGGGGGAGTAGTGCTTCTGTATCTCGTGATACGGGGAGGACTCGAGGCCGGCGTAGTTCACGCTGCGCACCTGCTGGTGAGCCTCGAGCCACTGCGCAATCTGCTTGGCGTTGGAGACGTGACGCTCCATGCGAAGCGACAGAGTCTCGATGCCCTGCAGCAGGGAAAACGCGGTGTCGGGAGAGACAGCTGCGCCAATGTCACGCAGCAGCTGGACTCGGGCCTTGATGATGTAGGCGATGCCGTCTCCGAGTGCATCGGCATAAACAACACCGTGGTAGCTAGGGTCTGGCTTGGTTAGGCCTGGGAACTTGTCAGACTTGGACCATTCGAACTTGCCACCGTCAACGATTGCTCCGGCAACTACGGTGCCGTGGCCACCGAGGAACTTGGTTGCGGAGTGCACAACGATGTCAGCACCGTGCTCAAATGGGCGAATCAGGTATGGCGTGGCAACGGTGTTGTCCACGATCAGTGGCACGCCGTTCTTGTGAGCGACTGTTGCAACCTTGCGAATGTCCAGGATGGAGACCTTCGGGTTACCAATGGTCTCTGCGAAGAAGAGCTTTGTGTTGGGCTTTACCGCCTGCTGCCACTCGTTCTCGTCATCCTGGTTCTCAACGAAGGTGACCTCGATGCCGAGCTTGGCAAGGGTGTACTTGAAGAGGTTGTAGGTGCCGCCATAGAGAGTCGATGAGGAGACGATGTGGTCGCCTGCCTGTGCGATGTTCAACACCGCGAAAGTCTCGGCTGCCTGGCCGGAGGCCAAGAGCAGGGCCGCGGTGCCGCCCTCGAGAGCGGCAATGCGCTTTTCAGCAACATCCTGGGTCGGGTTCATGATGCGGGTGTAGATGTTTCCAAACTCCGCTAGCCCAAAGAGGTTGCGAGCGTGTTCGGCTGAGTTGAAGGTGTAGGCGGTGGTCTTGTAGATAGGAGTCGCGCGAGCGTTAGTCGCTGGGTCCGCTACTGC
>CAXNHX010000084.1:0-4634 GCA_964202305.1 Aquiluna sp. | reverse complement strand
ATCTGCAAGGGTGCGGGTGACTTCGGCGTTAGCGAGATTCGCTTGCCCTTGAAGTTTTCTAATGTCTTCACGTTCGCCGTGGCATCGAGCCAGCGTCTCCCAAGAGCCAGCGGCCTAACCACAATGTTTTGCCAGGTCACGCGGCTGATGAAATCAACCCAGTTCCAGATCTTCCGCGGCCCAATGGCCGCCATATCCAATCTCGAATCATCGAGTCGAGCATCGGGCATCATCGATATCGCTCCGGGCAACCAACCAGCATTACCAACCAATAGGGAGTAGCTCTTTAGGACTCTCGGTGGCTGGTCATCAATCACAACCTCGAAGCGCTCAAACTTCAGCGGCAGAAATTTCATGCTGGCTTCGAGATAGGCGATCCAGCCAATCTGGCGTTTGCGCTTTTTGTCGGTGGCGGCCATGAGCCGGGCATCCATTCCAAGCCCTGCGATGCCGGTGAAGTAGAAGTGGTGGCTGTTTCCGTGAATGTCGAAGACTTTGGCGATACCAAGATCAATTTGGTATTCAGATTTGCTCAGGGACCTGTGAGCGCATGACTCAAGGTTGTTCACGGGCAGCTTTAGGTTTCTCGCGAGAATGTTGCCGGTCCCAATCGGCAGGATTCCAATCACCACATCGTGCTCGGCAACCGCCTCGACCACGCAACGAAGCGTTCCATCGCCACCGGCAACCACTATGCGCTCCATGCCGAGCTCGATGGCACGTTTCCCGGACTCAAAGCCGCCAGTTTCTTGGTCAGTTGGAATTAGAAAGAGTTCTTGGTCGGTGACTTTGCGGTAGAGCTTTCGGAGCCTAGCCTCAGAGATTTTCTCCGGGTTGTAAATTACCGCTGTCCGACCCACGACTCAGAGCCTAATCGCTTTGGTGAAGGTAGGCTTTAGGGCGTGATTGACCTCAACTTGCTTCGTGAAAACCCAGACCTGGTGCGCGCTTCCCAGGTAGCCAGGGGCAAGGATGTTGGCCTAGTTGACCTTGCATTGGAACTCGATTCAAAGAAGCGTGCAGCGCTTCAGGAATACGAGGCACTTCGTGCGCAACAGAACGCTCACGGCAAGCTGGTGGCCTCTGCTCCCAAGGATGAGAAGGCAGAGCTGATCGCTCAGGGCCAGCAGATGGCTCAGGATGTCAAGGACCTAGATGCAAGGGCGGCAAGTGCCGAGAACGAGTTGATGCTGGTTATCAACCAAATCGAGAACATCATCCTTGAGGGCGTTCCCTCAGGTGGTGAAGAGGACTTCGTGCTCGTGAAAGAGGTTGGCCAGAAGCCAAACTTCAGCTTCACCCCTAAAGACCACTCTGAGCTCGGAATATCGCTGGATGTGATTGACATTGAGCGCGGTGTGAAGATCTCCGGCTCTCGCTTCTACTTCCTAAAGGGCATGGGCGCTCGTCTGGAGCTTGCTCTAATGCAACTTGGTCTTGACCAAGCATCCGAAGCAGGTTTTGAGGCACTGATTACGCCGACACTGGTCAAGCCCAGCGTCATGCAGGGAACCGGCTTTTTGGGGGAGCACTCCTCGGAGATCTACTACCTACCTGCCGATGACCTTTACTTGACCGGCACCAGCGAAGTTGCATTGGCAGGTTTTCACTCCGACGAGATCTTGGAGTCGCTCGATGAGCCAAAGCGCTATGCCGGTTGGTCAACCTGCTATCGCAGGGAGGCTGGTTCCTACGGCAAGGATGTGACCGGCATCCTTAGGGTCCACCAGTTCAACAAGCTTGAGATGTTCAGCTACTGCAAGCCCGAGGAGGCACAGGCTGAGCACGAGCGCCTACTGGCATGGCAGGAGCAGATGCTTCAGAAGTGCGAACTTCCTTATCGCGTGATTGATGTTGCAGCCGGTGACCTTGGATCATCTGCGGCCAAGAAGTATGACGTTGAGGCCTGGGTTCCATCCCAGGAGCGCTATCGCGAACTGACCTCAACCTCGAACTGCACCACTTATCAGGCTAGAAGACTCAACACCCGCTACCGCGATGAGAACGGCAAGCCAAAGATTGCCGCCACTCTGAATGGAACTTTGGCAACCACCCGTTGGTTAGTTGCGATCCTAGAGAACCACCAGCAGGCTGATGGCAGCGTATTGATTCCAAAGGCGCTGCGCCCCTATCTTGGAGGCGCCGAGAAGATCAGCGCCAAAGCGTAAACATGATTTCTCCCGATGAGCGCTGGCTTATTGGCCTGGACATTGACGGCACTCTGGTCCATGACGATGGCATCCTCTCCGATGCTGTCTTTGAGCAGGTGAATCGGGTTCGATCTCTAGGTCATGAAGTCTTTATCGCAACTGGAAGGGCAGCCGCAAATGCCTATCCGGTCATCCATCAGCTAGAGATCGATAAGTCGCACGCGGTTTGCTCCAACGGAGCGGTCACGATCAAGGTAGATCGTGAGCACCCGCGGGGCTTTCACCTCGAAGACGTCAAGACTTTTGACCCTGCACAGGTACTGGAGCAGCTGATCGAGAAGCTGCCCAATGCTCACTTCGCGGTCGAGGACGTTGACGGCAGCTATCGCTTCCACAAACCTTTTCCAAGCTATGCACTCGGGGAGCACAACGTAGAGACACCTTTGGAAGAACTCCTGCATCGCCCAGTTTCCAGGGTGGTGGTGTTGTCGCCAGATCACGACGTCGAACAGTTCCTGTCGCTAATGGAGTCGGTTGGCCTGCAGTCCGTTTCATACGCAATCGGCTACACAGCATGGTTGGACATCGCACCCAAGGGCATCGACAAGGGCCACGGCTTAGAGCGGCTGCGCCAGAATTATGGCTTTGCGGGTAATCGAGTGCTGGTGATGGGCGATGGACGCAACGACATCGAAATGTTCCACTGGGCCAAGTCTTTAGGTGGTCACGCATTCGCGATGGGGCAAGCACCAGATGAGGTAAAACTAGCCGCCACCGCGGTCACCGCCTCGGTCGATCAGGACGGTGTAGCCAAGGTGCTTTCATCACTCGAGGGCCTTGAGTTTTTGCAATAAGCGCTAAACTCCTCTGCGGAGGTCTGTCCGAGTGGCCGATGGAGCTGGTCTTGAAAACCAGTGGACAGCAATGTCTCGTGGGTTCGAATCCCACGGCCTCCGCCATTGATTTTCACTTAGAATCCCGCAACCTAAAGGCCATTCTGGCCACGTTGTAAAAACTGTAACGATGGGGCCTACTGGTCCGTTTCCTTATTGTTATTCGAATGTAACCGCTTACAGTCGCGCTGTACAAGGTGAGCTACTAATTTAGAGACAGCCTCTTATTGAGGTTCGGGGGCTTATGCCCCGAAACATTCGAAAGGACACAAATGTCAACACTACGTCGTCGTTTCGTTGCGCTAGGCGCAACTGCGATCGCGGCTACGGTTGTTCTAGCTGGCTGTGCTGCACCAGCTGAGGAGCCAACCGCAGGTGAAACAACCGATGCTGCAGGTGGAGAGACCACCAGCGACGGTTGCGAGGCCTACGCCGACTACCTGGGCTACGAAGGCTCTGAGGTAGAGATCTACACCACCATCATCGACCCAGAGGCATCACTCTTCATCGAGTCATTCGCTGAGTTCGAGGACTGCACTGGTATCACCATCAACTGGAACGGCAGCCAGGAGTTTGAGGCTCAGATTGCTGTTCGTGTTGAGGGTGGAACTGCTCCAGACCTAGCGATCTTCCCACAGCCTGGTCTGTTGGCAGCATTCGCTGACACCTTGGTCCCAGCTGACGACGCTCTTTCGGCTTCGGTAGATGCAAACTACACAGCAGACTGGAAGACCTACGGAACCGTAAACGGTACCTTCTACTCAGCTCCACTGGGAGCAAACGTGAAGTCCTTCGTTTGGTACTCACCAAAGACCTTTGCTGACAACGGCTGGGCGATTCCTACCACTTGGGACGAGCTACTAGCTCTGTCTGACCAGATCGCTGCCGAGGGCAGCGTTCAGCCATGGTGTGTTGGTATCGAGTCCGGTGGCGCAACTGGTTGGGCTGCAACTGACTGGATGGAAGACCTAATGCTTCGCTTCCAGGACGGCGCAACCTACGACGCATGGACCACTGGTGAGTTGCCATTCAACGACCCTGCGGTTCTAGAGGTAATCGGTGAGGCTGGAAAGATCCTAAAGAACCCAGCATATGTTGGCGACGTAGCTTCCATCGCAACCACTTCCTTCCAGGAGGGTGGCGCTGGCATCGTTGACGGTACATGTGCAATGCACCGCCAGGCTTCCTTCATTGGTGGAATTCTTGCTGCTGACTACGGAGCAACCATCGTGACCCCAGAAGACACCACTGTTGAGGGTGGAATCACCACCTTCTACTTCCCAGGTGTTTCAGCTGACAACAAGCCAGCTCTTGGTGGTGGCGAGTTCGTTGGTCGCTTCACCGACAGTGAAGCCGCTGCACTAGTGCAGCTTTACCTAACCTCTGCTGACTGGAACAACAAGAAGGCTGCCCTAGGTGGCTGGTTCTCCGCTCACTTGGGTCTAGACACCGCTAACGTGGCAGACCCAGTGAACAAGGTCGCAGTTGAGATCCTTCAGAACGCAACCCTGTTCCGCTTCGACGGCTCTGACGTTATGCCAGCAGCTGTTGGTGCAGGTTCGTTCTGGACCGAAATGACCGCATGGGTTGC
>CAXNHX010000083.1:0-4760 GCA_964202305.1 Aquiluna sp. | reverse complement strand
CCAAAGCCATTGTTCACGCAGCCGACGAGGTAATTGCGGGCAATCACCTCGAGCACTTCCCCGTCGATGTCTTCCAAACCGGATCTGGAACCAGCTCCAACATGAACATGAACGAGGTGCTGGCAACCCTTGCTACTAAGCACCTGGGGCAGGATGTCCACCCGAACGATCACGTCAACATGTCGCAGTCTTCAAACGATGTTTTTCCAACCTCAGTCCATGTAGCCGTTACCAATGCGCTGGTGAATGACCTGCTGCCCGCCCTGGATTACTTGGCAAAGTCGCTTGAGCAAAAGGCCAAGCTGTGGGCTCAGGACGTCAAGCCTGGTCGCACCCATTTGATGGATGCCACCCCAGTCACCTTCGGCCAAGAGTTCTCCGGCTATGCCGCACAGATCCGCTATGGGACAGAGCGCATTAATGCTGCGCTGCCGCGAGTGGCCGAGGTTCCGCAGGGTGGAACGGCAACGGGAACCGGCATCAACACACCCAAGGGTTTCCCTCAGGAGGTCATTAAGCAGCTGGCGCTGGAGACCGGCTTGCCAATCACCGAGGCTCGCGACCACTTTGAAGCTCAGGGGGCTAGAGATGCGCTCGTGGAGGCCTCGGGTGCCCTAAAGGTGATCGCGGTTAGCCTCACAAAGATTAACAACGACATCCGCTGGATGGGCTCGGGCCCAAACACTGGTCTAGCCGAGATCAACATTCCTGACCTTCAGCCGGGATCCTCGATCATGCCTGGCAAGGTGAATCCGGTTATCCCGGAGGCTGTCCTAATGGTTTGCGCAAGGGTAATTGGCAATGACGCCACTGTCACCTGGGCCGGTGCAAGCGGAAACTTTGAGTTGAACGTTGCAATCCCAGTTATGGGTAATGCTCTTTTGGAATCCATAAGACTCCTTGCAAACTCCATGCGAGTCTTGGCCGACAAGACCATCTCAGGTCTCGAGATCAACAAGGACAGAGCCAAGGCGCTTGCGGAGTCGAGCCCCTCGATTGTGACGCCGTTGAACAAATACATCGGCTATGAGGCGGCAGCAAAGATCGCTAAGCACTCGGTGGCCAAAGGAATGACCGTGCGAGAGGCAACCATTGCCCTTGGCTACGTAGATGGCGAAAAGCTAACAATGGAGCAGCTAGATGCAGCCCTCGATGTCTTGCCTATGACAAGACCTCCCCAGTAAAGAGGTTTCCAAATAGCGGCAACGCGACCAAGACAAAGCCGAGAATCAAGAATGGTCCCATCGCTACTGGCGTTTGCAGGCTCGCCCTTCTGAAGAGAATCAGTCCAAGGCTCACTAGTGCAGCGGCTGTGAAACCGATGGCTAGCATGGGCAAGATCAACCATGGCGAGAACCAACCAAGCAGGGTGTTGGTGGCGAGAAGGTACTTCACATCCCCCATCCCAATCCCATTCACCCGCGCCATAAGATAACCAACGCCGATAGTGAAGCCAGCAATTGCAAGGGCTATGAGGAGTTGTTGCCAACTCTGGGTCAGCACCCCCGCCACAATTACCAGCACTGCACTCACCGCGATCGCGGTGTAGGTAAGAGGGTTTGGGAGCCTGTGCTCTCTGAAATCAATTACCGCTAACGGCACGCTCAAGCCGAACACAAGAAGGACGGCTAAGAGGGGTAGATGCTCCATCCAGCAAAAGCTAGGGCAAGGAATCCTTGCCTGATTTTGGTTATCCCCAGCTAGTAGTCGAGAAGCTCGGTTACAAGTGCCGCAATCTCACTGCGCTCGGATCGCGTCAGCGTGATGTGGCTAAACAGTGACTGGCCCTTGAGGGTTTCAACAACCGATGCAATTCCATCGTGGCGTCCGACTCGCAGGTTGTCACGCTGAGCAACGTCGTGAGTCAGGACCACTCTGGACTTCTGACCAATTCTGGAGAGCATCGTCAGTAGCACGTTGCGCTCGAGCGATTGGGCCTCATCCACGATCACAAAGGTGTCGTGCAGCGAGCGTCCACGAATGTGGGTAAGTGGAAGAACCTCGAGAATGCCACGGTTCATAACTTCCTCGATGACCTCCTTGGAGACCAGTGCACCAAGAGTGTCGAAGACTGCTTGAGCCCAAGGATTCATCTTTTCGGCCTCGGTGCCGGGAAGGAAGCCAAGCTCCTGGCCCCCAACCGCATACAGCGGTCTAAAGACCATGATCTTCTTGTGCTGACGACGCTCTAAGACCGCCTCCAGAGCGGCGCACAGAGCCAACGCGCTCTTTCCAGTTCCCGCGCGGCCTCCCAGTGAAACAATTCCGATCTCTGGGTCCAGCAAAGCGTCGATGGCCAATCGCTGCTCTGCGGAGCGACCGTGCACTCCAAACACTTCTCGATCTCCACGAACCAGCTTGACTGTCTTGTTTTCGGTGACTCTACCCAAAGCGCTGCCGCGCTCAGAGGAGATGATGAGTCCCGTGTTAACTGGCATCGCCTTGGCATCGGGGTGAATCAACTCTTCGTTGTCGTAAAGGTTTGCCATCTCGTCGCCCGAGAGAGCTAGCTCTGCGACTCCGCCCCACTCTTCGGAAGCGAGTTCGTGCAGATACTCTTCGGCCCGCATGCCAATCGATGCAGCCTTGACGCGCATTGGTAGGTCTTTAGACACGACGGTGACATCGAAGCCCTCGTTCTGGAGGTTCGCGGCTACCGCAAGGATTCTGGAGTCGTTGTCGCCCAACTGGAATCCGGTTGGCAAGATTGCTTGGTCGATGTGGTTTAGCTCAACCCTGAGCGTTCCCTTATCACCGACCTCTACTGGGAAATCCAAGCGCTCGTGCTTTGTACGAAGCTCGTCCAAAAGCCTCAGCGCTTTGCGGGCAAAATAGCCAATCTCTGGATCGTTGCGCTTCTTCTCGAGTTCGTTGATAACGACGATTGGGAGCACCACCTCGTGCTCCGCGAAACGGAACATCGCTCTGGGGTCTGAAAGCAGGACAGAGGTGTCAATCACGAAGGTGCGAACCTTCGTGGCTTTGCTAGTTTTGTTCACCGCCTCAGCATTCTCAAGTTTCTTTGTCGCTCTGACCTTGGAATTTGAGGTATTTGGCACCTGGGCTCCTTCTGGGGGTGAACCTGGTGTCAATTTACGCCTGAGGTTTAAGGTTTTTTTCTTTCAACACGCCCAAAATTAAATCGTTTACCTAAGTGTTGCCTAGGCACCAAATCGTCGGTGGCGACGCTGGAAATCTCTAATGGCACGCAGAAAGTCAACCCTGCGGAAATCGGGCCAGAGCGCTTCGGCGAAGTAAAACTCGCTGTTTGCTGACTGCCAAAGCAGAAACCCACTAAGGCGCTGTTCGCCGCTGGTTCTAATCAAAAGATCGGGGTCTGGCTGACCTCCGGTGTAAAGGTGTTCGGCGATCAGTTCGGGTGTCATCACCTCGGCCAACTGCTCAATTGAGGTGCCCGCTTTGGCGTGCTCTTTGAGAATCGAGCGCATCGCATCGGCAATCTCTTTGCGTCCGCCGTAGGCAATTGCAAGGTTGACGTGCGTTCCTTTGTTATCCGACGAGGATCGCTCCACCTGGCTCAAGCGCGATGCCGCATCGAAGGGCAAGGCCTCAATATCCCCCACAACCTGCAGCTTCCATCGTCCTCGGTCAGCGAGTTCTTCGGTGAGCCCCACAATGATGTCAATTAGTTCTTTGAGTTCCTCGGGCTTGCGGCCTACCAAGTTGTCGGTCGAGAGCAGGTAGAGGGTGACGTGCTTGATTCCCAAATCTGAGCACCAGCCCAGGAAGTTGATAATGTGCTTGGCGCCGGCCTCGTGCCCAAACCCGGCATTGTCCACGCCCTTGCCCTTGGCCCAGCGACGATTCCCATCGACCATCACTCCAACATGCTTTGGCAAATCTTCAGGCCTGAGGCCCGCCTCGATTTGCTTCTCATAGAAGCGATAAAGCAGATTTCGCACTCTCAAAGGGTAGTGCAACAAATTTGTAAAGTTGATGTCGTAGGGTTAGCGCCATGGTTCCAGAAGAGCGCCCAGATCCCCTGCACGTCCCGCTAGCTGAGCTCAAGGGTTCGGTTCACGAGGACGAATTCCGCCCGAGCTGGCGAGGCTGGATTCACACCGGCGTCTTGCCATTCGTCGTGGTGGCTGGCATTTTCCTGGTCATTTTTTCAGATGGGTTAGCTGCGAAGGTGGCAGCAGGCGTTTACTTCGCATCCTCGGTTCTGCTGTTTGGCAACTCAGCGCTTTACCACCGTTTCCGCTGGAAGCCGTTTACCAAAAAACTTCTAAAGCGCATCGATCACGCAAATATCTTCTTGCTGATTGCGGGCACCTACACCCCAATGGCTGTTTCTGGACTTACCGAGGACAAGGGCTGGCTGCTGCTAGTCGCTGTCTGGGCCATTGGAATTCTAGGAATCGGATTCCGAGTCTTCTGGCTCTCAGCACCTCGTTGGCTCTATGTTCCGATCTATCTGGCCATGGGCTGGATCGCAGTTCTTTATGTGGTCGACTTCTTCAATGCCAACTGGGTGATGATGACCTTGGTCATAATCGGTGGAGTGTTCTACAGCATCGGTGCCGTTATTTACGGGGCGAAGAAGCCAAATCCAAGCCCAAAGCACTTTGGCTTTCACGAGATTTTCCACGCGCTTACGGTTGCCGCATTCTTCTGCCACTGGGTGGCAGCGCTACTTATTGGCCTGGATCCGGTTCCTGGTTCGATCGGTTCGGTTTCTTAGGCGGCTCTGGGCGCTCGGGCTTCTCAACAATTAGGTTGTCTAGCTCCTCTTGAGC
>CAXNHX010000082.1:0-4797 GCA_964202305.1 Aquiluna sp. | reverse complement strand
GGGCTTGCAACGTTGTAGGTGTACTCCTTGGCAAGTTCGTCGCGAACCTGCTCTATGTCCTTGCCCTGCTCAGCAGCTTCCTTGAGTTTGTCTCGGAACAGGATGTTTACCGCTCCTTGACCGCCCATAACCGCAATTTCCGCAGTTGGCCAGGCAAGGTTGATGTCTGCGCCGAGCTGCTTTGAGCCCATGACAATGTAGGCACCGCCGTAGGCCTTGCGAGTGATCACGGTGACGAGTGGGACCGTGGCCTCGGCGTAAGCGTAGAGAAGCTTCGCACCTCGGCGAATAACTCCCGCCCATTCTTGGTCTTTGCCAGGCAGGTATCCGGGAACATCCACGAGGGTAAGAATCGGGATTGAGAATGCGTCGCAGAACCTAACGAAGCGAGCTGCCTTCTCGCCAGCGTCGATGTTTAGGGTTCCCGCCATTTGAAGTGGTTGGTTGGCAACGATTCCTACCGATTCCCCATCCACTCGTGCAAAGCCCACGATGATGTTTGGCGCGTAGAGCGGCTGAATCTCGAGGAACTCACCCTCATCAACAATTGCGCTGATTAGAGTGTGAACGTCATAGGGCTGATTCGGACTGTCCGGAATCAGCTCGTTCAGCTTCTTATCGCTCTCAGTGATTTCAAGCTCGGTTTCGGCCTGATACGTAACAGACTCCGAGAGATTGTTCTGGGGGAGGAAGCCAACCAGGGCCTTCACGTAGTCGAAGGCGTCGAGTTCATCCTCGGCGAGGTAGTGGGCCACTCCAGAGGTCTCGTTGTGGGTTCTCGCCCCACCCAGCTCCTCCATGCCAACGTCCTCACCGGTTACGGTCTTGATCACGTCGGGACCGGTGACGAACATGTTCGAAGTCTTATCAACCATTATGACGAAGTCGGTCAACGCCGGCGAGTAGACAGCGCCACCAGCTGCAGGACCCATGATCATGGAGATTTGCGGGATGACTCCAGAGGCCATGGTGTTCAGGCGGAAGATTTCGCCGTATTTCCCGAGCGCAATGACACCCTCTTGAATTCGAGCGCCTCCGGAATCCAGGATTCCGATGATTGGAACGCCGGTTCGGATCGCGAGCTCCATCACCTTGATGATCTTGTTTCCTGCGGTCTCACCGAGTGAACCACCAAAAATCGTAAAGTCTTGGGAGTAGACGGCAACCTGGCGGCCGTGAATTGTACCAAGCCCTGTGACTACAGAGTCTCCATAGGGTCGGTTGGCATCCATCCCGAAGCTCTGGGAGCGGTGCCTGGCAAACTCATCGAGCTCCACGAACGAACCTGCGTCCAGCAGCAGCTCGATGCGCTCCCTGGCGGTCTTTTTTCCTTTGGCGTGCTGCTTTTCAACTGCGGTCTCGCCGGCTGCGTGAACAGCTTCGTGGTAGCGCTTTCTTAGGTCAGCAATCTTGCCTGCTGTTGTTGAAAAATCGGGAGTCTCGGGCAATCTCTCTCCTGAGGGTTATGGGGTTACTTTATCGCCTGGAGTGCACTTCGCATTGAGGACAACCCACAAAGGATTTGCACAATTCGTCTTGGATTCATACAAAAAAATCCACTTGCGCTAACTTGTTGGAATGCAGCTTCCCAAATCCACCGCGGTATTTAGCAAGGTCAGTTGGTTTGAAGAAATCGACTCGACCAACCTTGAGCTTGCCCGTCAGGTCAGAGCCGGAGCGCAGAATTTCGCTGCGGTAATTGCAGCTTCTCAGACCAGCGGTCAGGGGCGACTTGGGCGAAACTGGGACTCTCCTCCTGGCGCATCGCTGTCACTCTCGATTCTGGTTTCCCAAGGCTTTTCCGAACCCGGCTGGCTCACATTGCTATCAGCGCTCGCGGTCAAGCATGCGCTAAAGACTCTCGGGATCTCCGAGGCTGGGATCAAGTGGCCCAACGATCTGCAGGTTGGCGGGAAAAAGATCTGCGGCATTTTGGCCCAGCTCCTTCCAGGTGGCGAGGTTGTCGTGGGGGTTGGATTGAATCTTGGCCGCCAGCACCCGGAGCTCAATGCAACGTCGCTGGGAGAGCTTGGGGTGGATGCGGAGATTGACGAGGTGGCAGCAGCCATTGGCCAGCAGTTAGCTCGGCTTTTGAGCAGGTTTGCGTTAGAGCCGCTCGAAGTCAAGCAGGAGTTTTCAGCTGCATGCATCACTCTTGGTTGCAAGGTTCGAGCAGAGCTCCCTGGCGGGCAAGAGATTCGAGGTCTTGCTGCTGAGCTCGACAACGAGGGGCAGCTGGTAATTTTGACTCCGGAGCGCGTGACTCTCAGTGCTGGTGATGTTTGGCACCTCAGAAACCAATGAACAGGGGAAGCATGTATCGAGTTGGAGTGATCGGAGCAGGTCAACTCGCTCGCATGATGCAGGTCCCGGCAATCGCGCTGGGGATTGAACTAAAAGTTTTTGCGGAGTCAACAGATTCGTCCGCGGCACTCAGTGCCACGAAGGTGGGCGACTACACAAACTTTGATGAGCTGCTGGACTTTGCGCAGTCAGTGGACGTAATCACATTTGACCACGAGCACGTCCCGGTCGAGTTGCTGCAGCGACTTCAGGCCCTTGGCCACAGTGTCAGACCCTCTCCCGCAGCCCTGATCCATGCTCAAAACAAACTCACGATGCGGCGAAGACTCGCTGAGCTTTCGTTGCCGCAACCTAAGTGGATGTCTGCAACCACAGAAGCAGAAGTCGAGACTTTCCTTCAGCAGCACGGTCCCAAGATTGTTGTGAAGACCCCTATCGGTGGCTACGACGGCAAGGGCGTGAGGATTATCTCCGCGGTCTCGGAGGTGAGCGACTGGCTGAGTTCTATTTCAAACTTCGGCGGGGAACTGCTGCTCGAGCAAAAGGTGGAGTTCGTCAGGGAGCTTGCTCAACTGGTGGCCCGAAGGCCAGCGGGTGAACTTGTGACCTGGGAAGTTGTTGAAACCCGACAGGCGAACGGGGTCTGCTCCGAGGTCATCTCACCTGCCCCAAATGCCGAGGCTGCCCAGACCGCCTTGATTGCCAGCAAGATTGCTGAGGGTTTGGATGTCACCGGCGTGATGGCGGTTGAGCTTTTTGAGACCGCAGATGGTGAAATTCTCGTTAATGAGCTGGCCATGCGCCCGCACAACTCCGGACACTTCTCAATCGAGGGCAGCCAGACCTCGCAATTCGAACAGCACCTTCGAGCAGTCCTTGATCTGCCGCTTGGGTCAACGGAGCCTCGCGCAAAGTTTGCCGTGATGCTCAATCTCCTTGGCGTTGATGAGAGCAACGACTTTGTTTCGCGGTATTCGAGTGTGATGGCCAAATTTCCCGAGGTCAGTTTTCACAGCTATCAAAAAGCGCCTCGCAGGGGCCGCAAGATGGGTCACCTAACGATTTTGGGAGACGATCCAGCGCTATTGATTGAGCGCGGGCAGCAAGCCAGAGCAGCACTCTACGGACCGATTGCCTAGACTTTGGCTAAGGAGGCGGCAATGTCAAAGGTTGCAATCGTGATGGGCTCAGACTCAGATTGGCGAGTCATGGAGCTCAGCTACAACATCCTGAAAGAGTTTGGCATCGACCCCCAGGTTGAGGTCCTCAGCGCTCACCGCACGCCAGAAAAAATGCTCGAGTTTGCCTCCAGTGCCCAAGCAGCTGGCTTCTCAGTCATCATTGCTGGAGCCGGGGGAGCTGCTCACCTGCCCGGGATGATCGCCTCCAGCACTTCACTTCCAGTCATTGGTGTGCCCGTTTCGCTCGGGAAACTTGACGGTATGGACTCGCTGCTTTCAATCGTGCAAATGCCAGCAGGAGTGCCGGTTGCAACGGTGTCGATTGATGGCGGTAAGAACGCTGGTCTGCTGGCCCTGAAGATTTTGGCAACCTCGGATAGCGCCCTGATGTCGAAGCTTGATGACTACCGCGAAGAGCTGAAGCGAATCGTCGGAGACAAGAATCAGACCCTAAAAGACTCTCTCTAAGCCAACTCTCAGCCAACTACCAATTCCTCAAAACGCCCTCACCATCAGGGTTTTCCAAGAATCTAAACCTAAGGTTGAAGGTACCTTGGAGGTGAGGCATGCGCAGATTTTTATTGGCATCAAGTGCAATCCTTCTGAGCCTTACCCTCGGCGGGTGCTCCGCCTTCTATCCAAACTGGGGTGCCACCGGTCTGCCGGAAGAGCCTGAACTCGCAGAAACCTCCGAGGCCACCGAAGAGCCATCCTTAGAGCCGACTGAGTCGGAGGCTTCCGAACCCGAGGTAACAGCGGAACCAACCGTTGAGCCAACCGAGCAAGCGACTGTCGAGCGGGTCCAGACCCAGGTAGACCTCGTCATGGCAATTGCCGAGCCCGACTATGGAGTGCTGACAGTTGTGGCGCAGATACCCGGAGTTGCAGAATCTGGCGGCAAGTGCATCATGAAGTTCATCGGTTCGAACAAAGAGGTCAGCTATGAGGTTCGTGCCGAACCCTCCTCTGATTACACCCAGTGCTTTCCAATTGAATTTCCACTCTCCGACCTACCATCCGGCAACGGCATCGTGACCGTCACTTACGAGTCTGAGTTCCACTTCGGCACCTCGCCAGCCTCCTCGGTGGTGATTCCGTAGGTGTTCAAAAGGCTCTTTGCACTGATCGCCTCGGCCACCATGGTGGCCGTTGGCTTAGTTGCCCTGCCGCTCGCTCCGCAACCCGCACAGGCAGCCCCGCCGGGAAGCGCCTTTGACCCTGGCCTAATCATCTCCGACAGCGTGTTCTTTGACTTTGGTTCAATGACCGTTCCAGAGATTCAGGTCTTCTTGGAGTCACGCGTAGCCGAGTG
>CAXNHX010000081.1:0-4880 GCA_964202305.1 Aquiluna sp. | reverse complement strand
ATTTCACAGGCTAACCTTGTGCCATGTTGCTATCAGACAGAGACATCAAAGCCCAGATCGAAGCCGGTCGAATCGGACTCGAACCACTGGAAATGGGCCTTTTGCAGCCCTCGAGCATGGATGTTCGTCTAGATAAGTTCTTTAGGTTGTTCGACAACCACAAGTACCCTTTCATTGACCCAAGAGAGCAGCAGGATGAGCTCACTCGCCTGGTAGAGGTCGAGCCCAACGAAGCCTTCATTCTGCACCCCGGTGAGTTTGTCCTAGGGTCCACCTTCGAGTTCGTCTCACTCCCAGATGACATCGCGGCAAGGCTGGAGGGTAAGAGCTCGCTTGGTCGCCTTGGCCTGCTAACCCACTCGACCGCTGGCTTTGTTGACCCTGGCTTCCAGGGTCACGTCACCCTCGAGCTTTCAAACGTTGCCACCTTGCCAATCAAGCTTTGGCCAGGCATGAAGATCGGTCAGCTTTGCTTCTTCCAGCTCTCCTCGGCCAGCGAGAACCCATATGGTTCACAAAAGTATGAGTCGCGATACCAGGGGCAGCGCGGCCCTACCGCTTCTCGCTCGCACCTCAACTTCCACATCACCGATGTTGGAAACAGCTCGCTTAGCTAAAGTGCGCTCTGGCCTCGGCCAAATCCTTTGAGTAAACGCGCTTCAGCGCGTATTTATCGGCACTCAGCTCAACCAGGCGATCAACCTCGAAGACCAGTGCCCTGGAGGCTGCGAACCAGGGCAAGAGTTGGTAGATGCCATAGGCAAAGGCCTTCACCCGCTCGTGACCGAGCTTGATGTGCCCATATTCGTGTCGAAGTATTGCCTCAAACTGTTTGGCGGGAAGCTCGAAAACCGCCTCCGAGAGGTAAATGTTGCGGTCTTTCGTGATTGCTAGGTAACCCGGTATCTCGAGTTCATAGACCGTGGCCTTGCGATATTTGGAGATCTCTCTTGCAACCTCGCCAAGTCTTGGTTGATAGCGCTTGGCGATATCGAACATGGGAGCCAGTCGCTGATTGGCAAGCGCTATCAACACCCCGGCAAAGCCCATGAGTAGCCAGGGGGCGATGCTGGCAGCAAGGGTGAACAGAAGGCCCTGATCCTCCTGGAGTCTGAGCCAGGTTGAGAAGATGCTGTAGCTGGCAAGAATGGTCACCGCAATCGTGGCGAAGACAGCGGAGCCGAGCGAGAGAAACCAAAGCCACAGGCCAACGTTGGGGGATTTTTTGAATCGGCCAGCAAAGAACAGCGGCGCTGAAACCGTAACCAGTAGCACCCACTCGGTCAGCACTATGAGCAGGTAGAGGGAAATCTCCACCTTTGAAGACTAACCCTCGAGGGCCTTTTTGAGTTGCGAGATCTGGTCGGGGGATAACTTGCTTGCAAAGTGCGAGAAAACCAGGGCTGGGTTGGCGGCCTCGTCCATTGCTCCCAGCAAGAGCTCAGCGGTGTGCTTCTCTCTGGTTGAGGTTGCAATAAACAGCAGCGATCGGCCCATGGCCTCTTTTTTCACCATGCCCTTATCGCCAAGGCGAGAGAGCACGGTCAAGACAGTCGTGATGGCAAGGGACTCATCGCCAATCAGCGAGAGAATCTGCTGTGAGGTGAGACCCTCGGGACGATCCCAGAGTGCGGAGAGCACCTGGCTCTCTAGCTCACCCTGCTTGCGTTTTGACATGCCGTCATTCTACGGGGTGTAGAGGGGCTTAGTCCTGAGGCGCAAAAACCGGCTTCACGCTTAGTAGCAGGGCAAAACCAATAATCAGGATCGACATCAGGCCGATGATTCCCCAGATTGGCGAGAACAAGCCAACAAAGATGGTCCATGCGGCAGGAGCCAAGAAGCTCACGGCGCGACCAGTGGTGGCGTAAAGACCAAAGGCCTCACCCTGCTTGTCATCGGCCGAGAGTCTGGACATCATGGTTCTAGAGGCTGCCTGTGCGGGGCCTACGAAGGTGCAGAGGAATAGACCGAAACCAAAGAAGGCGATGGTGCCGGCGCTCGCGAACACGAACACTCCCAAACCACCCAGGATCACGCCGGCCAGCGAGATGAAGACCACCTTGCGTGAGCCGATGCGGTCCTCAAAGAAGGATCCAACAAAGGCGCCCATACCGGCCACCACGTTGGCGGCAATGCCAAACAGGATGATTTCGGTTAAAGACAAACCAAAGGCAATGCCTCCCAGCACCGCGCCATAGGCAAAGACACCGTTGAGACCGTCGCGATAGACAGCAGAGGCAATCAGGAACTTCAGTAGGTTCGGGTTTTCGCGACCCATCTTCGCCAGCGACCTAAAGAGGTTGCCGTAGGCGGCGAGGATCGACTCTTTCTCAGCTCCAGCGATTGGCTTAGCTTCAGGAACATTGAGCATTAGCGGGATTGAGAAGATCAGAACCCAGAACATCGAGATGATCATCACCACGCGCACCGTTAGCGCATCGGAGTCAGGGATGCCGAGCATTTCTGCCCCGCCAAACTGAATGATCCAGAGTGCCATTACCAAAAGCACGATGCCACCCATGTAGCCAAGGCCCCAGCCAAACTGGCTGACCTTGCCGCGCTCCGCAGGTCTTGCAACCTCATTCAACATGGAGTTGTAGTTCACGGTTGCGAACTCGAAGAAGATGCCACCCACTGCCAAAAGCGTGAGGCCAAAGAAGAAGAAGTCGTTTGAGGGCTGCACGAAGAACATCAGACCGATTGTTCCGGCGAACAGCCAGGTGTTGATCATTAGCCACATCTTCTTGCGGCCCGAGGTGTCGGCACGTCGACCAACAATCGGTGCAATCAGGGCAATCAAAACACCGGCGATGATGCCGGAGATGCCTAGCCAGAAGCCGGTGTATTGGCCAGCTTCCTCAGTGCTCATGCCATCCGGCGCAAAGAACTCACTGGTGATGTAGCGGCCGAAGATGAAGGAGGTGACGACCGTTGGAAAGGACTGCGAAGCCCAGTCCCACATCGCCCAAGAGAGTGTGCCTTTTGGTTTCGCCATTGAAACGTCTGTGTTTGCCATGGCTTGAGATTAGTCCCGTCAAAACCCAAAAGCACCACTTATTTGGTGACGAGTTGTTGAATAATCCAAACTTGAGTCATTCACACTCAACTTTCAGCTTAGAACACTTGACAACTCTTTTTTCATATCCCAAACTTGAGTGCATGTGGCTCAAGTTAGCCACAAGGATTGATTAGGAAAGAGAGAAACAAATGGGTAGAGCAGTAGGAATTGACCTTGGAACCACCAACAGCGCGGTAACCGTGCTCGAGGCCGGAGAGCCAAAGGTAATCGCAAACGCAGAGGGCTTCAGAACCACCCCTTCGGTGGTGGCCTTCACCAAGGATGGCAACATCCTGGTTGGTGAGACCGCGAAGCGCCAGGCTGTTACCAACGTTGACCGCACCGTCTCCTCGGTAAAGCGCCACATGGGCACCGACTGGAAGTTCCAGGTTGACGACAAGGCCTACACCCCGCAGGAGATCTCGGCACGTATCTTGATGAAGCTCAAGCGTGATGCCGAGACCTACCTAGGAGAATCAGTAACCGACGCAGTCATAACCGTCCCCGCCTATTTCAACGACGCTGAGCGTCAGGCAACCAAGGAAGCCGGCGAGATCGCTGGCCTAAACGTGCTTCGAATTATCAACGAGCCAACCGCAGCAGCCCTTGCATACGGTCTAGACAAGGGCAAGGAAGACGAGCTCATTCTGGTTTTTGACCTAGGTGGTGGAACGTTCGACGTATCTCTATTGGAGGTCGGCAAGGACGATGACTTCTCAACCATTCAGGTTCGCTCAACCTCAGGTGACAACCGCCTGGGAGGAGACGACTGGGACCAGAGACTCGTTGACCACCTGGTCACCAAGTTCAAGGAGACCACCGGAGTCGATGTTGCTAAGGACAAGATTGCCCTTCAGAGACTGAAGGAAGCAGCTGAGCAGGCCAAGAAGGAGCTCAGCCAGTCCACCTCAACCCAGATTCAGCTGCCATACCTGTCGTTGACAGAGTCAGGGCCAGCAAACCTGGACGAGAGCATCACCCGTGCCCAGTTTGAGTCGCTAACCCAGGACCTACTTGAGCGCACCCGCAAGCCATTCCAGGACGTGATTAAGGAAGCTGGCGTCAAGGTCGGCGACATCGCTCACGTTGTTCTAGTTGGTGGTTCAACTCGCATGCCAGCAGTTACTGAGCTCGTGAAGAGCCTCTTGGGTGGCCGCGAGCCAAACAAGGGCGTGAACCCTGACGAGGTCGTATCGGTTGGTGCAGCACTGCAGGCGGGTGTTATCCGTGGTGACCGCAAGGACGTGCTTCTGATTGACGTCACCCCACTGGCTCTAGGCATTGAGACCAAGGGTGGCATCATGACCAAGCTCATTGAGCGCAACACTGCGATCCCAACCAAGAGATCAGAGACCTTCACCACCGCTGACGACAACCAGCCATCTGTATCGATTCAGGTCTTCCAGGGTGAGCGCGAATTCACCAGGGACAACAAGTCCCTGGGTAACTTCGAGCTAACCGGCATTGCCCCAGCCCCACGTGGCATCCCCCAGGTCGAGGTCACCTTCGACATCGATGCCAACGGCATCGTGCACGTAAGTGCCAAGGACAAGGGCACTGGCAAAGAGCAGTCCATGACCATCACCGGTGGCTCATCGCTGTCCCCAGAGGACATCGAGCGCATGGTGAAGGACGCCGAGGAGCACGCAGCCGAGGACAAGAAGCGCCGCGAGGAAGCCGAAACCCGCAACCAGGCCGAGCAGCTTGCCTACTCAACCGAAAAGGTAATTAAGGACAACGACGAGAAGCTCTCCGAGGAAATCAAGGCCGAGGTTCAGGCTGACGTGGATGCCCTAAAGGCAGCTATCGCAGGCGATGA
>CAXNHX010000080.1:0-4917 GCA_964202305.1 Aquiluna sp. | reverse complement strand
CAACCTAAAGAACTTATCTAGACGAACATCCATGCTCGAGGGCTGCAAAAGGCCCATTTCCAGTGGTTCGAGTCCGATTCGACCGGCTTCGATCTGGGCTTTGATGTCTCTGTCTGATAGCAACATGGCACAAGGTTAGCCTGTGAAATAAGGCTTTGTGTTTAGTGTGACAACCCGGCTTTTTGGTGCAGCTTCTTCATCCACTTCGGAGCCCACCAGTTCAGCGATCCCATCAACCTCATGAGCGCTGGAACCAGCAGGGCTCTGACGACGGTGGCATCCAAAAGGATGGCCAGGGCAATACCAAACCCGAGCATCTTCATGATCGAGACCTCGGAGGAGGCGAACGCCCCGAAGGTGACCGCGAGGATCAGTGCAGCTGCAGTGATGATCCTTCCGGAGCGCTGCAGACCCAGCGCCACCGAGTTCACGGTGTTCATACCGGCATCGTGCTGCTCCTTGATGCGTGAGAGCAGGAAGAGCTCGTAGTCCATGGAAAGACCGAACGCCACCACCGCAATCATCACCGCGGAGGAGGTGTCGATGGTTCCTGTCACTGAGTACTCGCCTATTAGCCACTGCAGATAGCCGTTCTGGAAGACATAGCTCACCACGCCGATAACCGCTCCCAGGGAGAGCACGTTTAGCAAGATGGCCTTGATCGGCAGCACCACGCTGCCGGTGAACAAAAACAACAGAATGAAGGTGCTGATCAAAACCCAGGCCAGCGCCAGGGGCAGCGCCTCTTCGATTCCCTGCTGGGAGTCGGTGTAGTAAGCGCCTCCACCACCAATGACAACCTCATCGAGGGATGTCTCAAGGCTCCTCAGGGCCACCGTTTGGTCATAACCCGCGGGGCTTCTGGGCTCCAACTCCGTGATTGCATTTACTCGCACCCATTCGGTTGACTCCTGGCTGGGAACAATGAATGCCATTGAGATATCAGGCTGATCCTGCAGCAGGGTCACGTAGTCGGCAATCTCCTGGTCGGTGCCCTTGACCAAGATCTCAATCGGGCTCGAGGAGCGGCCGTCAAAGCGCTCTCGAAGCAAGTCAGAGGCGACGTGAGCGGGAGAGTCCTTTGGGAGCACCCGGTCATCGACCTGGCCGAACACCACGTTCTGCGACAGCGAGAACATCGAAGCTAAACCAATCAGCGTCACGAACAGAATCTGCAGCGGCCTGCGCATTGTGAAGCGCGCAATCTTCTCCCAGAATCCGGTGTCCTTAGGGGTGAGATCGCGCTGAATCACTCGGAGTGCATTGACTCTGTCGCCCAGAAGGTTGAGCATCGCAGGTAGTGCAAATGCAGCTCCCAGCACTGCCAAGAAGACCACGGTGAAGCCCGCGAGTGCAAAGGACTGCAGGAAGTACTGCGGGAAGAACGACATCGAAAGCATCACCACTGCAACCGTCAGCCCCGAGAACAGCACGGTTTTCCCAGCCGATGCCACCGTGTTCACCGCAGACTCTCGAACCGAGTTGCCCAGCGCCCGCTCCTCACGGAATCGATTCACCACGAGCAGGCTGTAGTCGATGCCAAGGCCAAGCCCGAGGCCGGTAATCAGATTCAGGGCAAAGATCGAGACATCGGTGACCTCAGAGACCACCCAAACCACGAAGAACGATCCCAGGATGGCCATCCCGCCCACAAACAGCGGCAGCCCAGCAGAAACCAGCGAACCAAACACAAAGATCAACAGCAGCAGCACGATCGGCACAGCAATGGTCTCGGCACGAATCAAGTCGTGCTCGATGGTCTCGTTGATTGCCTTCGTTACTGCTCCAAAGCCGGCAACGTGAATGTCAGCGCCCTGGTAGTTGCCGGTGTAGCCATCAACGATCTTTGCCACCACAGGCGACTGGGCGATCGAGTTATCTAGGTCAACCAGGACATAGACCAGCTTGCCGTCCTCAGATATCAAGGTCGGGGGTTGGCCAAGGGTGTAGTAGTTCAATACTTCATTCACGCCATCAATGGCCGCAAGCTCGTCGCTCAAGCGTTGAACCAAATCAAATTGCACTGGGACACCAGTCGCATTTAGCTCATCGGCACGACCCGGCAAGTCCACCAGGACAATTACCTCGGCAGCATCGACCTTGAAGTCCTCGGCCAAAATCTCTGAGACCAGCGCTGAATCAGAGTTCGGGTTGTCGTAACCACCGCCCTTGAGGTTCGAGAACACCCCAAAGCCCCAGATTGTGGATAGCGCGATAAGCCCGACGAAGCCAAACAAAATGAGTTTGGAGTGTCGAACGATGAGTTCGCCGGCAGAGCGCATAGAGTCCTAAGAGAGGTTTACAGGTAATACATTGGCACATCTCGTGAAATGATTCCTGAATGGTTAGAAAACACACGCTCCGCGCATATGGCTACTACGTCATTTCGGCGATTGGGCTAGTAACGGCTGTCGTTTTGAACGGCATTGCCTCCACCACCGGTGCCGACTACGTAGGCGCTTGGTTTGGAACGATCGTTGATTGGGTGCTCTCAATTGACCTACTCGTGGTCGCACTCGCCGTCGTGGTTTTCATGCTGGTTGAGGCCAAGCGCCTAGGCATGAAGCGAGTCTGGCTCTACTTCCTAGCCTCGGGTGTAACAGCAATTGCCTTCACCTTCCCACTTTTTATGGCCAACCGTGAAAAGAAGATTCTTGAGAACCGGCTCGCGGGCGGCTCACTGCACCGCTTCGATTTTGACGACCATCGCGTGGAGGTCTGGGTCCCAAAGGATGTCAACCCGACCACCAGCGTTCTTGTCATGCACGATGGCCGCAACGTCTTTGACGAAGAGGACTCGTTCACGGGTAAGACCTGGGAGGTATTGCCGGCCATTCGCGATGAGGTTAGAGCCCAGGCTCCGGTCGTCATTGCAGTATGGGGCTTGAGTGACTTCACCAGGCTCAGGGAGCTAGCACCGCAGGCTGTTATCGATGCTCACCCCGAGATCTGGAACGTGATTCCTGCGGAGTATGAGGCCGATCGCGGCCCCGGCATGGGAGACGCCTACGTCTCGCTGATTGCCGATGCCATTCTGCCGTTCGTGGCAGAGAAGTTTGAGCTGCAGCTAGATCCAGCTAGAACTGCAGTCATGGGATCTTCGATGGGTGGCTTGATGTCGATGTATGCAATGAGCAAAAGACCAGATGTTTTTGGCACCGCCATTTGCTTCTCAACCCACTGGCCTTTCGGAGGCGAAGTGATGGTTGAGAAACTCACCGGCATGCTGCCAAATGGCAACAGCCACAGGCTCTGGACTGACTCCGGCACAATCGAGCTTGACGCGCTCTACCCACCCTTCCACCACAAGGCGGTGGAGCACATAAAGCAAAAGGGCTACGCAGAGCCCGAGAACCTAGTGGCAACCATCTATCCCAACACCGGTCACCACGAGAGTTACTGGGCTAGAAGGGTGGCAGAGGCTCTGAACTGGTGGCTGAAGGCTCCGCCCCGCTCATAAACCTCACCACATCGCTATCCACCATCACATCTCGCATCGAGATGGGGCGGGTGAGATATAAACCAGAGAGTGCTCTGACTCGAGAGAGTCCGACATAGGTTTGGCCGGGGCTGAAAGCCCCCCTGCCCATATCGATCAGCACCTCGTCATAGGTTTGGCCCTGGGATTTGTGAATGGTTACCGCCCAGGCCAACCGAAGTGGAACCTGCTTGAACTCCGCCAGAGTAATTGGCACCAGCACCTCTCTGACCTTGCCGCTGGCCTCGTCGAAGTCCTCCTCAACCTCATAGCGAACCTTTTCCCAGGTGGCGGGGCCAACATCAAACTCTTCACCGTCGACATCCACCACCACGATGCCGGACTTCGGCAGCGCAACAACATGCCCGATGGTGCCATTGACCCAGCGACGCTGGCCAGTGGCTCCCCCTTTGCCCGGTGTGTACTCGTCGTTTTTGATAAACATCACCTGAGCGCCAACCTTTAGCTCTAGGGAGGTCTCAGCCGGCAGGGTCCTGCCAAAGGCCTGTGCAGCACCCTCAGAATAGGTCGCGTTGAAAACCTTTGACTCGGTGGCAATCTGCCGAATGCGCTGCTGATTCACGGCATTGACCGTCTCGTTGATGGTCGCAAGCCGAATGACATCCTGGTTTTCGGGGACTCGATTGCCGGCTTCGTTGAGCTCCTGCAGCATCTCGTTGGTTACCGAGCCATCCCTGATGGCATTCAGGATCTCCTTAAAGCGACTGTCGGACTGCCTAAAGATCTCGCTGAGCTCAAAGCGCTCAAGCTCGGCATTGCGCCAGACATGAGCATCGAAGAACCAGATGGAGCGGTAGTTCTCCGCCATGTAGTTCCGCTCCTGCGGATCCCTGGGAGAAACCGGAGCCAGCTGATATGGATCGCCAAACATCACCAGCTGAGCACCACCAAAAGGTTCGTTGCGCCTGCCCCTGGCAATGCGCATGGCTCTGTCAATCGCATCCATCAGATCCGCGGAGACCATGGAGATCTCATCGATAACGAGCATGTCCAATGCCCTAAGGACCTCTCTGGTGCGCTTGGAGAGGTGGCGAGCGATCTCGACCTCACCCAAGAGGCCCAAAGGAAAGGTGAAGAGCGAGTGGATTGTGACACCGCCAACATTGAGGGCGGCAACCCCGGTTGGGGCGCAGACCGCAAAGCTCTTCTCGGTGTTAGCGGTTAGGTGACTGAGCAGAGTCGACTTACCCGTTCCCGCCCTGCCGGTGACAAACACGTGGGCATCGTTTTGCTCTATGTAGTCAAAGAGTGCTTTTTGCTCATCGCTGAGCTCAATGATCAACGCTGGTCTCGCTTGTTGAGCTGTTCAAACATCAGGTTGTATTCCTCGAGTTCTCTGTTACCAGTTCTATCGGCTTGCCTATCTAAGCGCTTTCGCTCCCGAATATCGGAGCGATACCACTGAGTCACCACAATCA
>CAXNHX010000079.1:0-4998 GCA_964202305.1 Aquiluna sp. | reverse complement strand
ATCGGTTGGGTGATCGGTATGGTGCTGGTAATTTTTGGTCCTAATAGCGCGAGAGCTAATTCTGAGCGCAGCTAAGGATAGCGCCCTAAACTCAAGGGCATGGCCCTTCCTACTCCCACAATTCTCGACCCACATTCTTTTCCCAGCCTCCGCTGGGGCGTCATCGGCCCAGGTCGCATCGCCGAGGTGTTTGTTGGCGCTTCACAAAAGCACACCACGCAAACATTCAGCGCCGTCGCCTCTCGAACCAACGGCCGAGCCGAAGCCTTCGCGAACCAATTTGGGATCCCCAGGGTTCACAAAAACTACGAACAGCTAGTCGAAGACCCAAACCTAGATGCGATCTACATCGCAAGCTGGCAGGTTGAGCATTTTGAGCACGCGATGCTCGCCCTGAATGCTGGCAAGCACGTGCTGGTGGAGAAACCGATCACCGTGCTCCCAGAGAATGCCGAGCAGATATTTGCCCTTGCCAAGCAAAAGGGCTTGCTTGCGATGGAGGCGATGTGGACCAGGTACCTCCCTCAGAGCACCATCATCAGAAAGCTTTTGGAATCGGGCGAACTTGGGACACCGGAACTCTTTGCAGCCAGCTTCTGTGTCGACAACCGCAGTGTCTCCAGGCTCTGGCAAAAAGGTGGCGGCGGAATTGTCTATGACATGGGTATTTACAACATCTCCATGGCCCAGCAATTTATGGGCAACCCAACCAAGATCACCGCTCTGGGGAGTATTGATGAGAACAAGATGGACAAAGAAAGCTTTGCCCTCCTCGAATACGAGAACGGGTCTCGTTCGCACCTCACCGCTTCAGGCATCGCGACGATCCCCACGGCCGCCAGTTGCAGCTTTGAAAAAGCAACCCTGGTAATTGAAGAGCCGTTCTTCGTGCCATCAGGCCTGAGCCTCAGAGACAAAGAGCTCTACTTCTCTGAAGAGAAGTGGGAAGACCAAACCCCGGTTCAGGGTCACGAAGCACTCAGCTACCAGGCCACCTGGTTCGCAAAATACGTCTCGGAAGGCAGGGTGGAATCAGACGTCCACACCGCCCACGACACCATTGCGAACATTCGCGTGGCTCAAGAAATAACCCGTCAGCTTGGTGCCGAGATTATCTAGGCTCTGACCCCAATAATCATTGGGTCATGGAACGCTCCGCCGAACGCCTTCTGAGAAGACCCGCTTCGATCGAGGTATGGGGTTATGCCACCCAGGTGGAATGGCCAACCCGCTCCCATGATCATGCTCAGGTCAATGTCCATTGGAGAGTGAACAACACCCTCCTCGAGCATCAGCTTGACCTCTTTGGCAAGGCCGACATTGACAGACTCGAAGATCTCTTCGCTTGAGCGACCCTTGCCAGCTGCATTACCAACGATCTCGATGGCTTTGCGGTCATATCCCTTGATCTTGCCCTTGGCATCGCGCTCCAGAAGCTTGCCGTACTCGGCCAGCTTGTGAAGGTTCTCACTTGCATAGAAGCGCTCTGAGTTGAAGGCACGCATGGAATCCAATACATGAGCACCGACTTTCAAGCCAACCAGCTCCAGAAGATCAAACGGATTCATCGGTAGACCAAGCGGTGCAATCGCTTCTGCGACCTGCTCGAAGCTCGCGCCCTCATCAACAGCGCGCATGGCTTCCCCCAAGAGGTATCCGAGCAGGCGATTCACCACAAAGCCCGCGCTGTCCGAGGTGATGACCGCGGTCTTCTTTAGTTTCTTCGCGACCTCCATGGCAGTGGCGACTGATTCCTCGGAGGAGATTGGTGCCCGAACTACCTCAACCAGCGGCATTACTGCAACGGGGTTGAAGAAGTGGAAGCCGACCACGCGACCGGGGTGCTTCAACTTCGAACCTATTGCCTCAACCGAAAGGGAGGAGGTGTTGGTTGCCAGAATGCACTCTTCGGAGACGTACTCTTCGATCTTTGCAAATACCTGCTGCTTGATCTCGAGCTCCTCGAAGACCGCCTCGATTACCCAATCGCAGTCACTGAAAGCTGCGTAATCGAGAGAGCCGGAGAGGTTTCCGACATAGCGATTGCGATTGTCGGTTGAGAGTCGGCCCTTAGCAACTAGCTTGTCTAGTTCCTCGACGATGTAGGCGAGCCCCTTGTCAATTCGCTCCTGAGAGACATCGGTGATTACCACCGGAACCTCGAGCCTGCGCAAGAACAGCAGTGCAAACTGAGAGGCCATTAGGCCAGCGCCCAATACTCCAACCTTGTTGACCTGCTTCGCCAAGGCCTTATCCGGAGCACCCGAAGGTTTCTTGGCGTGCTTTTGCACGAGGTTGAATGCGTAAATAGATGCTCGGAACTGGTCTGATGCTATGAGCTCTTCGATTGCATCATCTTCGCGCCTGAAGGCATCCTCTTTGCTCCCTGACTTGGCAGCGTTGATTAGGTCAAGTGCTAGGTAGGGGGAGAGTGGGACCTTGCCAAGCTTTTCCTGAACCATGGAGCGAGCAATCGAGACGGCAGGTGACCACATCGTGGTCTTCTCTATAGCGCCTGGTTCGTGCTTGCGCTTCACCTTCATGCCACCCAAGACCTGATCTGCCCAGGAAAGAGAGTCTTCCAAGAACCTTGCGGAGTCGAACATGGCATCTGCGATGCCTAGGTCTAGAACCTCTTCAGGCTTGAGCATGCGGTTTTGCTTGAGCGGGTTCTCAACGATCACCTTGAGGGAGTTCTTGATTCCAATCAGGTTTGGCAGCAAATAAGCTCCACCCCAGCCCGGGATCAGGCCAATGAAGACCTCGGGCAGCGCAACGGCGGGCGCGGTCGCATTGATGGTTCGGTAGTGAGCATTGAGCGCAATCTCCAAACCCCCACCCAAGGCCAGGCCGTTGATGAATACAAAGCTTGGAACACCAACCTCATCCAGTTTGCCGAGGGCATAGTGGCCGAGCTCCGCGATCAACCTTCCAACGTGACGATCCTTGATTTCCTGCACCTTCGACAGATCAGCACCGGCTGCAAGGAAGTAAGGCTTTCCAGTCACGGCAACGCCCTGAATCTCCTTGTTCCTAGCGCGCTCCTTTAGCTCATCGAGCTTGCCGGCGAACTGCAGGAGGGTGTGCGGGCCCAGCGTGTTTGGCCTGGTGTGGTCCTTGCCGTTATCTAGCGTTATCAGCGCGATAACTCTCCCTGAGGGCATGCGAACATCTGAAACGTAGGAGTGGGTGATTACTTCATCCTGGTCTTCCAGAAGTGGTGCGAACCGCTCCATTATTTACCCCTGTAGTTCGAGTTTTCCCAGATGACAGTGCCGCCCATGCCCAAACCGATGCACATAGTCGTCATGCCGTAGCGCACCTCTGGGTGCTCGGCAAAGTGACCAGCAAGTTGGTTCATAAGTCGCACACCACTTGATGCAAGCGGGTGACCCATGGCAATGGCACCTCCCCAGGGATTCACTCTTGGGTCATCGTCGTCGATGCCGAAGTAATCCAAGAAACTCAGCACCTGAACCGCAAACGCTTCGTTGATCTCAAAAAGACCGATGTCTTCGATCCTCAAGCCGGCCTTCTCCAAAGCCTTTAGCGTTGCCGGCACGGGGCCGTAGCCCATGACCTCGGGCTCAACTCCGGCAAAGGCGAAAGAAACCATCCTCATCTTGGGCTTGAGGTTGTACTTCTTCACCGCATCGGCCCCGGCAATCAGAGACATGGTTGCGCCGTCGGTTAGGGGTGATGCGTTGCCTGCAGTCACTTTGCCGTGGGGACGGAATGGGGTCTTCAGACCCTGCATGCCTTCGATGTTGGAGTCTGGCCTCAGAAGTTCATCGCGATCTACGAGTTTCCAACCCTCGCTGCTTGCCGCAGAGACTGGGATTAGGTCCTTCTGGATTTTGCCTGACTCGTAAGCCTTGGCTGCCTTGTGTTGACTGGCCACGGCGAAAGCGTCTGCACGCTCTTTGGTGAGCTGCGGAAAGCGATCGTGCAATCGCTCAGCAGTGTTACCCATGTTCATGGCACTTGGGTCAACTAGCTTTTCCGCCAGATACCTGGGGTTTGGGTCCATCCCCTCACCCATAGGGTGGTGACCCATGTGCTCGACTCCACCGGCAAGTGCCAACGAGTAGGCTCCAATGCCGATGGCGCTTCCAGCGGTGGTGACCGAGGTCATTGCACCAGCGCACCAGCGGTCAATCGAATAGCCAGGCACGGTGTTCGGAAGGCCAGCCAGGATGCTTGCAGATCTTCCGATCTGCATACCCTGGTCGCCAATCTGGGTCGCGGCGGCAATCGCGACATCGTCGATCGCTTCCTTTGGAACTTCAGGATTGCGATCTAGCAGCCCAATCATCGCCTTCACGACTAGGTCGTCCGCTCTGGTTTGCCAGTAGACGCCCTTCTCTCCAGCTTTGCCGAACGGGGTTCTCACTCCGTCGATGAAGTAAACGTCTTGAGCTTGCATTAGTTCCTCACCAGCGTCTTTTTGCTCGCTTGTCTTGCTGCCTCGTCGGCAGCCAAGTTGGTTCCGATTAGCTCTGGTCTGAGCAAGAAGGCATCGACCAAGGACTCGACGTGCGGTCTAAGCCTTGGAAGTAGGCGACCATCGATGTATTCGGTGATTGCTTCGGCTCTTGAGCTTGAAAGTCGGCCGTTCATCAAATACCAAGCCATGTTCTCCTCGAGAAGGGTGAAACCGTAGAGGTCACGCAGCCAAGTAAGAATCTGAAGTGACTCCTTGTCCCTAATCGACTTGAGGGCGGTGGTGAACGCCTCCCACATAATCAGCTCAGCGTGGGCCTTGGCGGCCAGAATCAAATCGTTTTGGTAGCGGTTGAACACCTCCGCCTCCTTGACCTTGTCCCTGGGGCCCGAGTGCTTCAGCTTGTTGGCAAGATTGGCCACCATGGTGTGAACTCGGTCGGTGAGAAGCTGGTGCTGGTGCTCCTCCTCCTTGACATATCCAACCGAACGAGCGGTTGAGCCAAAGTCGACGATGTTTTGAGCCAGTCCTCGCAAGCCTCCGCGGTGAATTGC
>CAXNHX010000078.1:0-5048 GCA_964202305.1 Aquiluna sp. | reverse complement strand
GGTGACATCGTGGCCTTAGACGGCAAGGTCACCCTCGACGAGAACGCCGAGTTCCGCCACGAGCGCGACTCGATGGAGCGCGACTCCCTCGACCCGCTCGAGGCCAAGGCCAAGGCGATGGATCTGAACTACGTGAAGCTTGACGGCCAGGTTGGAATCATCGGCAACGGTGCGGGTCTGGTTATGTCCACCCTCGACGTCGTTGCTTATGCCGGCGAAAAGCATGGCGGTGTCAAGCCAGCAAACTTCCTGGACATCGGTGGTGGCGCCTCTGCAGAGGTCATGGCCGCAGGTCTAGATGTGATCTTGAATGACCCACAGGTCAAGAGCGTGTTCGTGAACGTATTTGGTGGCATCACGGCTTGTGACGCTGTTGCCAATGGCATCGTCGGAGCGTTGAACACCTTGGGTGACAAAGCTTCCAAGCCACTTGTTGTTCGCCTCGATGGCAACAACGTTGATGAGGGTCGCAAGATTCTCGCAGACTTCAACCACCCGCTAGTTAGCCTGGCGGACACCATGGATGGCGGAGCAGATGCTGCCGCAGAGCTAGCGAACCGGTAGGGCAGAACGATGGCAATTTACCTAGACAGCAATTCCAAGATCATCGTCCAGGGTATGACCGGTGCCGAGGGTATGAAGCACACCCAGCGCATGCTTGCGGGAGGCTCCAACATCGTTGGTGGCGTGAACCCTCGCAAGGCCGGAGAAACCGTCAACGTCAACGGCAAGGACCTACCAGTATTTGGTTCGGTCTCTGATGCCATGAAGGCAACCGGAGCGAATGTTTCCGTAATCTTTGTGCCACCAGCTTTTGCCAAGGCCGCAATCGTTGAGGCGATTGACGCCGAGATTCCTCTTGCCGTAGCAATCACCGAGGGCATTCCAGTTCACGACTCAGCCTCAGCTTGGGCCTACAACGTCGAGAAGGGGAAGAAGACCAGACTCATTGGTCCTAACTGCCCTGGCATCATCAGCCCTGAGCAGTCCAACGCAGGAATCACCCCATCCAACATCACTGGTAAGGGTCCAATTGGACTGGTTTCCAAGTCGGGAACCCTGACTTACCAGATGATGTTTGAGCTCAGGGACATCGGCTTCTCAACAGCAATCGGAATCGGTGGTGACCCAGTTATTGGGACCACTCACATCGATGCTCTCGAGGCTTTCCAGAACGACCCAGAGACCAAGGCGATTGTCTTGATCGGTGAGATTGGTGGCGACAGCGAGGAAAAGGCTGCCGACTACATCTCGAAGCATGTCACCAAGCCAGTGGTCGCTTATGTCGCAGGCTTTACGGCTCCCGAGGGCAAGACCATGGGTCACGCAGGTGCAATTGTTTCTGGCTCCGCCGGAACCGCTCAGGCCAAGAAGGAAGCCTTCGAGGCAGTTGGTGTGAAGGTTGGAAAAACTCCTTCTGAGACTGCCAACCTGATGCGTGAAATCATCGCCAAGCTGTAGCCAAAGGTGAACCGGGGCCTGAGCTTTGCCATAGCAGCGCTGCAAGCGCTGATAATTGTGGCCACCGCTATCGGCATCGTTGTCGCCCCACTAACCCTCGCCTGGTTTCTAGAGGGCGATGGCTCGGTTGATTGGCTTGTGACCCTTCGAGTCGCTGTCTACGCATTCCTACTGGCCTGCGGCGTTCCGATTCAAATTCAAGCCGGCGAATTAGCAGGCATTGAATTCGCAAGTTTTGTGATGGCTGCTATGCCCCTAGGTATGACTGCTCTAATGGCGTTGATGGCAATTCGAATTGGCTATCGACTATCGGCTGCATCCTCCCTCTGGCCAGCCTGGATCGGAGGCGGGGTTGCTTTTGGTGGCATCTCCTATGGCGCATCTCTCCTGGTTTCCCACGAGAGCGTTGTGGTCGATGAGTTCGCACCGCTTTGGACACCGGCTCTGTTTTTCTCGGGCCTTCTCCTCCTTGCCTCGGTTGCTGGCAAGAGATTCGAACTCTTCCCAGGGGCAAATGGGCCGGAGGCCAAGGAGCGAATCGCAATTCGCGAACTGGCAAAGAAGGCTTATGAGGCTCTGCACTGGTCGCTGAAGAGTGCCCTGAATCCAGCCGTCAGAGTAGGGCTTGGTGTTGTCGCGACACTTATCGCCACCAGCTCACTGCTAATTATGCTGGCTCTGGGGTTTGGATGGATTGAAGTTATTCGCCTCTACGAAGCGCTTGGCCTAAGTGTTCTCGGTGGAGTCATGCTGACCCTGGGTCAGCTTGCCATCCTTCCGAATCTGATTGTCTATGCCGCCGCCTGGATCTCGGGGGTCGGCTTTCAAATCGGGGTTGGCTCCCTGGTTTCTCCACTGGGAACTCAGCTCGGCCCTATCCCGGCACTGCCTGTTTTCGCCGCAATTCCAACCGGTGGTTTTGACCGGGGAATTCTCTTTGCGCTGGTGCCGGTGGTCGCTGCGTTTGTTGGCACGATCCTGGTGAGGCGTCACGCTGATCAAATGCGTTGGGAATATGGAACGCGCTACTCAGCTGCCTTTTCTCTGGCCATAGTCGCTGCGATAACGGCTGCGGTCGCAAGCTTCTTTCTGGCAGCGCTCGCTTCAGGCAGTTTTGGACCGGGCCGCTTTCAAGAGGTCGGCATCAATGCCTTGATGTTTGCAGGCGTGGTTTTCTTGCAAACGCTGATTCCCAGTTTTGTGGCCGGTTTGCTCGTGGCACGCCCCTACGACGAAGAAAATCAGCGGCGGTAGGGTGTGAGCATGCTTTCGATAGTCGTTCTAATCTCGGGTTCTGGGTCAAACCTCCGAGCACTTTTGAAAGCCTGCGATAACCCCCTTTACCCGGGCAAGATTCTTGCCGTCGGAGCCGACTCACCAGCAACCGGCCTCGAGCACGCCGAAGAGTTTGGGGTGCCAAGTTTCGTAGTTTCGGAATCTAACTTTGCATCACGTGAGCTCTGGGCTCAGCGCATGCTGGAGCACATTCAGTTTCTAAAGCCCGATTTGGTGGTGCTGGCAGGGTTCATGAAAGTGCTACCCGAGAGCTTTGTTTCGGCACTCAGCCCAAACCTCATAAATCTTCACCCCTCTCTACTTCCACTGTTTCCAGGGGCTCATGCCGTGAGGGATGCCCTCGCTGCCGGGGCAGAACAGACTGGCTCAACCATCCACATCGTTGATGGGGGCGTCGATACTGGACCCGTTATCTCTCAGCGCGAGCTCGAGATCAGACCCGATGAAACCAAGCATGAGCTTCATGAGCGAATCAAAGCCGTCGAGCGTGAGCACCTAGTTTCAGTGGTGCGAGACATTGCTGAGCAGAAAATCAAGTTAGAGGAGATCTCCCGATGACCGAACGCATCAAGGTTTCCAGAGCCCTCATCTCCGTTTCGGACAAGAGTGGTCTCATCGACTTGGCTACAGCACTCTCTAATGCTGGCATAAAGCTCGTTTCCACCGGCTCGACTGCAAAGCAGATCGCGGCTGCGGGACTAGAGGTCACCGAGGTTTCGGAGGTCACAGGTTTCCCCGAGTCGCTCGATGGCAGGGTAAAGACCCTGCACCCCTCAATCCATGGTGGCATCCTTGCGGACCTGAGGCTGGCCGATCACCTCAGGCAGCTCAACGAATTGGGCATTGAACCATTCGAGCTAGTTGTTGTGAATCTCTACCCGTTTGTGGAATCAATCAAGGCCGGCGCAAGAGGCGGCGATGCTATCGAACAAATTGACATCGGTGGCCCTGCAATGGTGCGCGCGGCTGCCAAGAATCACGACAACGTTGCGATTGTTGTGAATCCTGATTTCTATCCGCAGCTGATTACCGAGATCCAAGCTGGCGGGACCACCCTCGCGTTCCGCAGGGAGCTGGCGGTCGCTGCCTTCAGCCACACGGCCAACTACGACTCTGCCGTTAGCTCGCATCTTGCAAGTGAATTCAGAGTGGAGCAAGAAGAGCTGGTCCTTGGGTTCACCAAGCAGGCCGATCTTCGCTACGGAGAGAATGCTCACCAGCGAGCCAGCATCTACTCCTCGGGTTTTGAATCAGGCATCGCTACCGCCACTCAGCTAGGTGGCAAGGAGATGTCCTATAACAACTACGTGGATGCCGATGCAGCACTTCGCACGGCTCACGACTTTGATGCCCCTGCGGTCGCAATCATCAAGCACGCCAACCCATGCGGCATTGCGACGGATTCAGACATTGCAACCGCTTATCAAAAAGCTCACCTAACGGATCCCATTTCGGCGTTCGGGGGAGTGATTGCATCGAATAGGACAATCACCAAGGCCTTCGCTGAGGCAGTGGTGGAGGTCTTCACCGAGGTGATTGTGGCTCCAGACTTTGAGCCAGCGGCCTTAGAGATTCTCAAGGCCAAGAAAAACCTGCGTCTACTCAAGCTCTCCGAACCCTACAAGCTTCCGGCCAAGGAGTTCCGCCAGGTCTCCGGCGGAGTGCTGATGCAGCAGCCCGATAGTTTTACCGACCTTGATGTCTCTAGCTGGGAGCTGGTTTCTGGTGAACCTGCAACCAAAGAGCAGCTGGCTGATTTGAGATTTGCTTGGATTGCATCCCGAGCTGTGAAGTCAAATGCAATTCTGCTCGCGAAGGACCAGGCGGCCGTTGGAATTGGTATGGGCCAGGTAAACCGCCTGGACTCTTGCCGACTGGCGGTTGCCCGAGCCGGGGATCGCGTGGTGGGTTCGGTGGCCGCCTCCGATGCCTTCTTCCCCTTTGCCGATGGGCTGCAGGTGCTCATCGACGCTGGTGTCAGCGCTGTGGTTCAGCCTGGTGGCAGCATGCGCGATGCCGAGGTTATCGAGGCGGCAAAAACTGCTGGCATCACGATGTATTTCACCTCGGAGCGACACTTCTTCCATTAGGAAACAAAAAGACCCAGGTGCCTATTGGCACCCGGGTCCTTTCGTTGACTACTTGACTTCGTTGAGCAAGCCCGTTGCAACGTCAAAGACGAAACCACGAACCTGGTCGGTGTGTGGGATGAATGGACTCTGCTTGATGCGAGCGATTGATTGCCTCACATCCTCATCCAGGTCGCTGAAGGCCTCTGCTGCCCACTCTGG
>CAXNHX010000077.1:0-5124 GCA_964202305.1 Aquiluna sp. | reverse complement strand
CCATGTAGGGGTTCCCCGACCAGTTCACCGGTGAGAACTCCATCGCTGTGGCCGACGATGGTTCCGAGGGCACCGGTAGCCCCCAGGTCATTTGCAATCTGCTGGGCTAGTTCCTGCGGGGCAGCCGTAATCAACCAAACCTCGTGACCGAGTGCAAGGTGTTCTTTGACTGCGCGAACTGTGCCTGGCCAAAGTCGTGGCTTGATCTCTTGCTCGTAGACCTGCGGCATGAGATCGCGCAGTTCCTGAATCGGGTGACCTTTAGTAATTGAGAGGGCACGATCCTTGAAATCAGCCATCTTGCTGTTGCTTTCGCCGCGACGGATGAACATGACCTGCTCATACGCGAAGCGCCAAATATCGCTGCGCTTAATTGCTCCCCCAGCGAAGGCGACCTTGCCAAAAAGTATTGAGGTTGAGCCACGGACCAGAGTGTTGTCCACATCGAAGAACGCCGCCTCTATCTTTGGGGGCTTGGCTTCGTTTTTCGGCATTTGCTCAGTCTAGAACTAAGGGGGGTTGCCATAGTCTTATTAGGTGTCTGTTCAACTAAAGCTCACCATGATCTCGCGCTCCGGATGCCATCTTTGCGATGTTGCAGAGGATGCTCTCGCAAGGGTTATCGGACGCTTTGGCGCTGAACACCCAGCAATTGGATATGAAGTTGAGCGGTTGGATGTTGATCAGAACCAGGAACTCTTGACCAAATATTCCGATGAGGTTCCGGTGCTATTACTAAATGGCCGGCAATTGGCGTTCTGGAGAATCGATGAGGAGCGCGTCTTCGACGCGATGGTTGCTGAGCTATGAGGATCTTCTTGTGGGTGCTGAAGCGGTTCTGGTTTCCAATCCTGATCGCAATCCTTGGTGCGCTGTCATCGAAATATCCTTGGGCAATGAAACTCAGGGACATCCTCCGAAAGTTCTAGACACAAAAAAGATTTGTTGCATTATTACTACATAGCATTTATGCTACATCCATGGGTCGTAAACCTAAGGCTGAGCAAGAACAGATAGCCAACCGCATCGAGGAACTTCGCAATGCGGCAGGGCTATCGCGTCAAGAACTTGCAGATCAGGTCGACGTCCACTACCAAACCATCGGTTACATCGAGCGCGGAGAGTATTCGCCATCCCTGGTGCTTGCTCTCAAAATGGCCTCGGTTCTAGGAGCCAGTGTCGAAGAGATCTTCTGGCTTGATGAGGAAGAAGCATGAGCAACGAACTACTAGTTGTTTTTTACATCCTGGCCACCCTCGCGGTTGCCTACCTCTGGTTTTACCCAAAGGTGATTGGCAACAACGTCAAGCTGATGGCCTGGATGGACATCCTGGTAACGGGCATCCCGGTTGGCATTTCAGCCCTGCTGTTTTGGACCGAGGACCCCGCCTTCAGTCTGGTTTTGTTTGACACCAACTGGTTCTACTTCACCCTCCTTGCCATGGTGCTAATTGAGATGCCTATCTTCTTGCTCTACCTAAGGGCTCGAAACTTGAGTAAGGAGTATTGGGCCATGTTCAGAGGTCAAATGGCGGGCTCAGATGCTGCCTGGGCATCGGCCTCGGCTAAGTCGGTCGAGAAGCAGCTCGATGACACCAAGTGGGATGGTCTTAGAACCCGAGGAGCCAAGCAGTTCTTGCTTTGGGGTTCAAACATTGTGATTTTGTTTGGCACCGGCTTTCTCTTCAGAGTGGGGGATAACCAGTGGTCTGCCTACTCACTAATTCACATTTTGCTCATCTTCGTGTTCTGGTTCCTACTGCGCAAGTCAGTGCGACTCATTGCCGATGCCCCAGATGACATCTTGGACGAGATGATGATTGATCAGCGCAACCGAAGCTATCTGGTGGCATACCGATGGCTGACCGCAGTCATCTTCACCGCAATCACTGCGCTCATGGTCTTCGCGATGTTCACAGATTTCCAAGCCGCCTCCGATGGCTTTAACTATCTGCTCGAGTTCACCTGGCCTCAAGTGCAGGCGATCTTCTGGCTGTTTGCTGCCTATACGTTCATGTTGCCCTCAATGGCCATGATTTCGCTGGAGCTAAAGAAGAGCGTGAAGCGCTAATGCCAATCGAGATTTGGATTGCAATCGGAGCGGCACTATTTGTCGTGATCTTCCTGCCAATCATGAATGCAATGCAAAAGAAAGAAGAAGATGAATCTAAAGACTAGGGATAGCTTTCCCGACATACTCCGGGGCTTTGCGCTCTTTGGCATCGCCATGGTCAACATTCAGTATTTCTCGATCAGCACCTTCAATGGCGCGGAGTCGCTTGACCTAACCAAGTTTGAGAACGGCAGCGTTGCCTTTATCGTTTGGGCGCTGTTCCAGGCCAAGTTTTACCTGCTCTTCTCATTTCTTTTCGGTTACTCCGCGCACTACGTGATTAAGTCCGAGAAGGCGAACCGACGCAGGTGGATTGGAAGAGCCATCGGGCTACTGATCCTTGGTGCTATCCACCTGACGTTCTTCTTCCATGGCGATATTCTGTTTTTGTATGGATCACTTGGTCTATTGCTGCTCGCCTTCTATTTCAGAAAAGAGAGAACCCTCAAGGTATGGGTCTGGGTGATTTACCTTCTCACCACACTCGGCTTTGTGGCACTTTCAGCCTTTGCCTTTCTCGGGGAGTCCTTCCTTGCATCCAAGGGCAAGACGCTTCCAGCCGATGAGTATGTCGGTGTCTTGGATGTCGCACTGCGCAACGGAAACTTCTTCGAGGCAGCAGCTGCAAGGATTGAGCTCTGGCTAATTTTTGCGCCACAAGCCTTCTTTTTGCAGGGACCACTGGTTCTGGCGGCATTCATGGTCGGCGTTTTGGTGGCCCGCAAGGGCGGCCTGGCCGAGAACCTCTCGCCACTGGTCATGAAGCGCTATGCAGTTTGGGGCCTGACCCTCGGACTGGCACTTCAACTCCTCGGTGCTTACCTGCTCCTGATATCGGCAAGCTCGGAGACCTATGGACTTAGCCTCTACCTAGCTGGGTTATCGCTGAACTTCCTGACCGCTCCTCTGATGTCAGCGGGGTTGGTTGGAGGTCTCTGGCTCTTGAGCCAGAGATTTAAGTTCACGACTCTCTCGGCTGCCGGAAGACACTCACTCTCCATTTACCTGGGGCAATCTCTGGTGTTCTCAACTCTGTTTTCAGCCTGGGGATTTGGAATGTTCCAAGAGATCTCGCTGCTGGGAGTTGTTCTGATTGCGGCCGCCACCTGGCTTGGCCTTGCAGTCCTAGCAGAGCTTAACCTCAAGTTCCGTTTCCGCGGTCCTATGGAGGCCCTGCTGTCCAACTTCTCAAAACTCTTTGAAAGGAAATCGTGAACCTAGAGCAACTTGGCTACTTCGGTATCTTCCTAATGGGCGCAATCCCTTGGTTCGAAGCAATTGGCGTTGTGCCGGTGGGGATCCTGTTTGGACTTGATCCGGTGCTGACGGTCATTGCGGCATCGGTCGGCAACATCATCACGATCGCGCTTTTTGCCTATGCCGGCGACAGGATTCGCAGCTGGGTCATCGAGCGTCGCAGGACTAAGGGCATAGAACCAAAGGCCGGTCGCTACGAGAAGGCGCAGAAGGCTTTCGACAAATACGGCATCTTCGGAATGGCAGCGCTTGGTCCGGTCCTCATCGGTACCCAGTTTGCCGCCGCCGCTTCGGTTGCTGCGGGAGTTAAGCCATTAAAGGTGACGCTACTCGTCTCAATTGCGATGGTGCTGTGGGCAGTTGGAATTGCCTGGGGCATGACTGCGCTTGGAATCACAATCGTTTAGGGCTGCAACCTGTTCGGTCCACGGAACAGGAAGCTAGCCTCACGAATGTTTGGCAGGTTTAGAAGCAGCATGACAACTCTTGTCAGGCCCATTCCAAAGCCACCGTGCTCAGGGGCTCCGTAGCGGAAGAAGTCCATGTAGAAGCCAAGGCCCTCTGGGTCTAGACCTTTGTCCTTGGCTTGCGCCTCAAGAACATCGATGCGGTGCTCACGCTGGGCACCGGTAGTGATCTCCGTGCCCTTCCAGATCAGGTCATAGCTCTTGGTTAGCGCCTCGTTGCCCTCGTGCCTCATGTGGTAGAAGGGTCGGATGTTCTTGGGGTAATCGGTTAGGAACACGAACTCGTGTCCGAATTGCTCCTCCACGTGAGCCGCAATTTGACGCTCTCCCTCGGGGTCCAAGTCACCATCCTGACGAGGAACCTTGTAGCCGCGAGACTCAACAATCTCGTGAGCCTGGGCCAAAGGAATCCTTGGGAATGGGGTGGTTGGAACCTTGACCTCGAAACCATATAGCTTCTCGATCTCTTCGCCGTGCTTCTCCTTGACGGCCTTGATGGCATTCACCATCAGCTGCTCCTGGAACTGCATGACGTCCTCGTGCGAGTCGATGAAGCTCATCTCCATGTCGACCGAAACGAACTCGGTTGCGTGACGCGAGGTAAAGGATGGGTCGGCGCGGAACACGGGGCCGATCTCGAAGACTCGACCAAGACCCGCGGCCATTGCCATCTGCTTGTAGAACTGTGGGGACTGGGCAAGGTAGGCATGGGTCTCGAAGTACTCGAGCTTGAATAGCTCGGCGTGGGACTCGGAAGGCGAGGCCATGAGCTTGGGGGAATGAATCTCGACAAAGTCATTGGCTAGCCAGTGCTCACGCCAGGTCTGCTCGATGGTGGTCTGCACGCGCATCATTAGGTTTAGCTCTGGCCGCCTGAAGTCCAAGAATCTCCAGTCCAGGCGCTTGTCAATCGAGGTGTCTTCGGCAATTGGGCTGTCAGGTAGGGACTGAGAGACAACCTTCAGGGCGGTGAGCAGAATCTCAATGCCGCCAAGCTTCACTCGCTCGTCGTGCTTCAGGGTCCCCTGAATTTCGACAAAGCTGCCATTGGTCAGGGCGCTCACCTGATCGGCTAATGCGTCCTCATCGGCTGGGCGTGGGTAGGTGACCTGAACTGAACCGGATTCGTCGCGGATGATGATGAACTGAATGCGTTTTTGATCGCGCAGTGTCTCCACCCAGCCGCCAATGGAAACTGGACCGTCCTGGCTTTGCGCCAGTTGGCTAATTAGCTTGCGGTCTTGCATGTTTGAAATCCTCTGAGAGTGTGCTGAGTGGGTCAATTAG
>CAXNHX010000076.1:0-5142 GCA_964202305.1 Aquiluna sp. | reverse complement strand
ACTGCGGTCCAGTCTGCGTCACCTGGCAGTAAGCTGCCATTTCTCCTCCTTGGGGCGCGTTTACCCGAAGCTAAATGTTTGGGATTGTGCGGGCTAAGCCCGTGCAACCCCCCAAGTTTAGGAGAGCGGGGGCAACAAAAGCAAGTCCTACCAAGAAAAAATCAACTAGCCACGCGGGCAATCTGAGCAAGTTCCGAATAGCTCGATGCTGTGGCTCACTTCTTGGAAGCCGTGGCTAGCAGCAAGTTGCTTAGTTGCGGCCTCAAAACCGGGCAAATCGAACTCCACGGTCTTGCCGCAAACGTTGCAAATTAGGTGGTGGTGGTGATCAGTTCCACAGATTCGATACCTGGTTTCACCATCATTACCGGTGAGGGCATCGGCCTCTCCCGAATCAACCATCTCGGTGAGCGCTCGATAAACCGTAGTTAGGCCAAGTTTCTGGCCCGCAGCGACCATTTCGGCGTGCAGCTGCTGAGCTGAGATAAAGCCTCCGCGCAAGCCGAGCTCATCGCGAACCGCTACCTTCTGCCAGGTGTTTCGCTTCTGGTTCATCGGGCTGCCTCCACGCGACCGCGAGCAAACTCGATTGCCCTGGCCACAAGATAAATCAAGAACGCAATGGTAGTCACATAGGGGCTAATAGGCAGTCCCGCGCCGAGGGCCAAGAGAATTCCACCGATCATGGCAACCATTGCAAAGGCAACGCTCAGCACCGGCACCCACAACTGACTTCTCGAGAGCCTCAGCGCGGCAGCGGCTGGTGTAACCAGCAAGGCAAGCACTAGCAAAGCACCGACAATCTGCACGGCGGCAGCAACTGCAAGGCCAAGCAGCATCACAAAAAACACTCCGAGCGCTTTCACGTTCACCCCGCGGGCCCTGGCCACCTCAACATCCAGTGAGGCAAAGTTCAGGGGACGCCAAATGGCGAACATACCAACCAGCACCACGAGGCTGATAATCGCCATGGCGCCAAGCTTGGGGTCATCCACCGCCACAATCTGCCCGGTTAGCAAACCAAACTTGTTGGCTGCTCTTCCCGGATAAAGGGCCAGCGCCAAGATTCCAAGCCCGAGGCCAAAGGGCATCAACACCGCGACTATGGAGTTTCGATCCTTAGCCCGATCGCCCATCACCGCAATGATCAGCGCTGCGACTAGCGAACCAAAAACTGAACCAAACACCACGTCCAGCCCAATCAGCAGGAAGATGGCGGCTCCGGCAAACGAAAGCTCAGCGATGCCGTGAACGGCAAAAGAAAGCTCCCTGGTCATCACGAAAACTCCGACCAAACCGCCAATCAGTGCGAGCAGGGCTCCGGCGAGCAGGGAATTGGTCACCAGTGGCAGCAGCCGGTCGTAATCGGTGAAGTTGAAGATGTCGCTGAGTTCCATTACACCCACCGCTCGTCTTCGTGGTGATCGTGATCGTGTGCACCAAGGACAACCACGCGGCCCCCGTTGCGCACCACGTCAATCTCGGTGCCATAAAGCTCCGAGAGCACGCTGGACTGCAAGACCTCGTCCGGGGTTCCGATCGAAAAGCGGCCACTGGCAAGGTAAAGCACCTTGTCAACGTGATCGATGATCGGGTTCACGTCGTGAGTCACGAAGATGACCGCTGTCTCTTTTTCCTTGGTGGCGGCGATTAGGTCGCTGACCTGGGCCTGATGCCCAAGATCTAGGGCACTCAGTGGCTCATCAGCGAGCAAGAGCTTGGGTTTACCAATAAGGGCCTGCGCGACTCGAACCCGCTGCATCTCTCCACCGGAGAGCTTTCCAACGGGTTCATTGGCCAGGTGAGAGGCATCAACCTGCTCCAGAGAAGCGAGAACCTGCTCGCGAAGTGCCTTTGATGGCCAAGTGATGCCTGGTTTATGACCCTCAAGACCAAACCGCACCAGATCAGTGACCGATAGCGGCAGCTCTGACTCCACTGCGCGATGCTGGGGGATGTAGCCAATCTCAGTTGAACCTCCCGCCAGAGCTTGGCCCTGGAACCTGATTTCCCCAGAGCTCAGGGGCTGCTGGCCCAGGATTGCCTTGAGAAGCATCGACTTGCCCGAACCATTGGCACCGATCAGCGCAATGAATTCACCCGGCTCCACAGAAAAACTGAGGTCAGTCCAAAGCGGCCTGTCCTGAAAGGACAGGCTCGCTTCACGAACCTCTAGAAGAGCCAATTAGTAAACGGCCTCTTGCAACTGGTCCAAAACCATCGCCATCCAGTCCAGATAGTCGAGCTCTGGGTCTGGAATGAGCTCCGAGAGTGTGACGACCGGCACCTGGTTAGCCTCCGCGGTCTGAATTAAACGCTCTGAGACCTGATCCAGCATCTGCGCATTCACAACCAAAAGTCCTGCAACCTTGCCTGCAAGCAGGCTCTGAGCCTGATCTAAAGCTACGGCAGGAACCTCGCGCTCCTCCTCAATTGCATCGGCAAGGGCCTCGGGGGTGATGTTTTCAAAACCGGCATGCTCAAGCATGAGATTGCCAACACCCTCGAGGGCGATGACGGCTGTGCCGAGCGAACGCTCCCGCAATGCCTCGACTCGAAGCTCGAGGTTTGCTAGCTCAGAGATGAAGAAGTCATAGTTTGCTGTCACGGACTCGAAGGCCTCGGGCCTTAATTCAGTGATGGCTTCGGCGATGTGTTCGGCGGCCTCGGCTACGAGCTCCAGGTCATACCAGATGTGCTCATTCCCGTGATCTGCCTCGTCAGCGTGGTCTTCGCTGTCTTGAGCAGTCTCGTCGGTGTGAGCTTCCTCGTCTTCGGTGTGTGAGTGGCCACCCTCAACCAGCTCAATGAACAGCTTTTCGCCCTCGGTTGCAGCTAGCAGTACTTCCATGAACTCGTCATAGCCGCCACCGTTCGCCACCACTAGCTCAGCGTCGCTGATGGCCAGTTGATCGCGAGCGGAGGCCTCGTAGGAGTGCGGGTCCTGAAGTGGATCAGTGATGATTGCGTTCACCTCAACCCATTCGCCGCCGATGAGCTCGATCACGCTCGCCCAGACGTTGGTTGAGGTTGCGACCTTGATTACTCCAGTGTCACCGTCACGGGTGATTGAAGGGTTTGAGGTGGGGGTCGCCTCCTCCTGGCTTTGTGGATTAAACAGGGAGGACGCAAATACAACAAGGGCAACGGCAGCTGCCGACGCAATTCCAATAAAGAACCAACGAAGTTTCATGGCTAAATACTAACTCTTATTGAAAATGATTGTCAATTTCAATTAGTCAAGCAGCAGCGCAGGCTCCTCGATAACGCTCGCAACGTCCTGCACGAACCTGGATGCCACGTCACCGTCGACCACTCGGTGGTCAAAGGTGGCGCCAATAGTGGTGACCTGGCGGACCACAATCTCGTCGTCGACGACCCATGGCTTTTTCCTAATCGAACCCAGCGCAACGATGCCCACCTCGCCCGGATTCAGGATCGGGGTGCCGGTGTCGACACCAAAGACACCGATGTTGGTGATGGTGATGGTCCCGTCTCTCATCTCTTCAGGGCTGGTCTTACCCTCGCGAGCAGTGGCGGCAAGCTGTTCGATGGCCTGTGCCAGCTCGATCATGCTCATGGAATCGGCATCCTTGATGTTTGGAACGATCAAACCCCTTGGGGTTGCGGCAGCAATTCCCAGGTTCACGAAGTTGTGCACGATGATCTCTTCGTCAGTCCACGTGGAGTTCACCATGCGGTTTCTTCTAACCGCCCAGATCATGGCCTTGGCCATGATCAGAAGCGGCGTGACCTTGATGCCCGCGAAATCGACCGAAGACTTCAGCCTCTTGACGTATTCCATGGTCCTGGTGGCATCGACATCAACAAAGATGCTGACGTGGGGGGCCGTGAATGCGCTCTTCACCATTGCGGTAGCAATTGCCTTGCGCATGCCCTTGACCGGGATGCGCTCCTCGCGCTCGGTTGGAACCTGAGGGGTGGTGAGGTTTTTAAACACGGAGGCTTGGCTGGCCCCGCCAATGACGTCCTCTCGGGTGATCTCGCCGTGACTTCCGGTGCCGGTGAGAGCCCCAAGATCGACTCCGAGTTCTTTGGCAAGCTTTCTGATTGGCGGCTTGGCCAGCACGGTGTCACTCGCGGCAGCTGCCATCACCATGGAAACCGGTATTGAGGTTGCGACGGGAGCAATATTCACGGCTCGGTTGCGTCTGGACTTCACCTCTCCGGCATCTCCGTAGCCGACCAGGGTCGGAATCTTGTACTCAGCGCCGGTATCGGCTTCTTCCTCAATTTCGGCAATCGGAGCGTCAATCACTGGTCCCCCGGTGGTCCGAACCGCAATGATTGCGGTTCCAACCTCAACGGTTTCGCCCTCCTGGGCCAACAATTCTGTGACTTCTCCCTCAAATGGGCAGGGCAGTTCGACCAAAGACTTGGCAGTTTCAATCTCGCAGATGGTTTGGTTCACGCTTACCTGGTCGCCAACCTTGACCTTCCAGGTGACAATCTCGGCCTCGGTGAGGCCCTCGCCAACATCTGGCAGTGGGAATCTTGAAATACTCATGAATCTCCCTAGTAGCTCAGCACGCGATCGACAGCTTCCAGAATACGGTCCGCATCTGGCAGGTAGGCCTCTTCCAGCTTCGCCGGCGGATATGGCGTATCAAAGCCGCCCACGCGAATAACTGGCGCTTCGAGGTGGAAAAAGGCGTGTTCAGCAATCCGTGCCGCTATCTCACTGGAGAGCGAGACGTTGGTGGGGGCCTCATGCACCACGATTGCCCGGTTGGTCTTTTGAACCGAAGCCAAGATGGTTGGGTAATCAATCGGGGAGAGCGACCGCAGGTCGATCACCTCAATGCTCAGATCTTCACCCGCGCCAATCTCGGCAGCTTGCAGGGCGGCGGTAACCATCGGGCCATAGGCCAAAACAGTGACTTGAGTGCCCTCTCGCAAAAGACGGGCGTTGTGCAGTGGCAAGGGTGCAACGTCTAGGTTGACGGGTCCCTTTTGCCAGTAACGACGCTTTGGTTCAAGCATGATGACCGGGTCTGGCGACTCTATTGCCTGCTGCATCATCCAGTAGGCATCGTTTGGATTCGAGGGAGTGACGACCCTGAGGCCTGGGGTGTGAGCAAAGTAAGCCTCGGGACTCTCGGAGTGGTGCTCAACTGCACC
>CAXNHX010000075.1:0-5157 GCA_964202305.1 Aquiluna sp. | reverse complement strand
ACAATGTTCTCAATTGAGACTCAGCGCAACGAGGAGCAGATTGACTTTGATGTCAGACGCCAAGTCGGCAAGCTCCGCGCTCGGGCGGTGCTTGGTCAACCAGACGCCATCGCTACGCTAGCGGCCCTGAGCCTGGCTGGTGTGCCTGGGGCTCATCCAAGAAACTGGCAGGGACTGCTCGCGATCTCAAGCGAGGATCCAGTGGTTACCGAAGGCGAAGAACTTAGGCTCAGCGCCTCGAAACTGGAGGCTTTTGAGAAGTGCCCGCTGCACTGGTTTATTGGAACCTTTGGGGGTCAAAGCGGTAACTTCCAAGCATCGCTGGGAACCCTTTTGCACGCAGCCCTCGAGGCAAGCTCCCAGGGGGTTGAACTTACAGACTTCGTGGAGTCCAACTGGCACAGTTTGGAATTTGAATCGAAGTGGCACGAGCTGGCTCAGCGTCGCAGGGCCGCCAGGATGCTCGCCCTGGTAACTCAGTACCTAGCAAAGGCAAACCAGTTGGTCGCTGCTGAGCAGCCCTTTGAATTGAAGGTTGGCGGCCTGACGGTCTCTGGAAAAATTGATCGAGTGGAGACCTCCGAGGAGGGCTCGGTCGTGGTGGATTTGAAGACGGGCAAACCCCCAACTGCCGCAGAGGTTGCAAACAATCGGCAACTTGCCCTGTACCAGCTTGCGCTGCGCAGTGATGGGCAGAGTGTGGCGGGAGCAAGAATTGTTTCTGTCGGGGGAGATTCACTCAAGGTTTTGGAGCAACCCGCTCTCGATAGCGAAAAGTTGACTGAGATTCGAGAGCTTCTTGCTCGAGCCAGCACAGAAATTGGTTCTGATCAGTTCTCAGCGAGCATCGGTTCGCACTGTCGTGAGGATGGCAGCTGTCAACTGCTGCTCGCCAAGGCGGTGCAGCATGGCTAAATACTCGGCACAAGAGATTTTTAGAGTGGTCTCTAAGTTTGAGCTCACCCAAGAACAGGTCGCCGCAATCGAGCACGAGGGTGGCTCGGCGCTGGTGGTTGCTGGTGCAGGTAGCGGCAAGACCGAGCTCATGTCGATTCGAGCTATGTATCTGGTGGCCAATCAATTGGCACGCCCGGAGCAAATTCTTGGCCTTACCTTCACCCGCAAGGCCGCATCCGAGTTAGCGATTCGCGTCTCCAACGCTCTATTCGCACTCAGGGAATCCAAGTTTTGGCCCGAGAACTTAGGCGATGAATTCCAACCGCCAAAGATTGCTACCTATAACTCATTTGGTAATGAAATCTTCAGAACCCTGGCTCTGCAACTCGGCTATGAAACCGATGCGACCTTGATTACCGAGGCCGCATCTGTATCGCTAGTCAAGGAGCTTCTCAGAGATATTGATCTGGGCAGTTTTGAGGCTCTGGGGGAGTACGAGAGAACTGAGTCGCACCTAATTTCTCTCGTGCTGGCAGCCGCAGGTGCAATGACTGACAACCTCGTTAGCGCATCCGATGCGGTCGAGGTGTTCGAGCGCTTTACCCAGTTGGCCGGTTCGCTACCACAGGCCGGGGGTAAGACCGAGCTTCTCGGGTATACCCGCACTCACATGGCACTGGCAGAGCAGAACAAGCTAGTTTTCCAACTTGCGGGCGAGTACCAAAGACTCAAAGCTTCTAGAGACCTGGTGGACTTTTCGGATCAAATTGCCCTGGCTTACAGGGGTCTGGAATTGCACGAAGTGCACCTCGACTTCTCCCACGTGATGCTCGATGAGTATCAGGACACTTCTTCTATTCAGACGATGCTGCTTGCCAAGTTGTTCTCCAAATCCGATGTGATGGCAGTTGGGGACCCAAACCAATCCATCTATGGCTGGCGCGGAGCAAGCAGTGCAAATCTGGAGAGCTTCGCAAGTGACTTTCACAGCACCGCCACCTATTCGTTGTCGAAATCCTGGCGCTCTTCGAACGCCATCGTTCGAGCAGCAAATGAGATCAGCGCGAGCCTCGCAACCTCCAGCATTGCAGCCGTGCGGCTGACGCCGGGTCGAGAATTCCGCGACCGGGTGGTCGCTGCGGTCTTCCAGGACGAAGTGTCTGAGGCGAAGGCTGTGGCGGCATGGCTGACCGAGAACCTCACCGCTGAGCTCTCCGCTGCAGTGTTATTCAGGTCGAAATCGGCCATGGGAATCTTTGCCCAAGAACTCACGCTTGCTGGGTTGGAGATTGAGGTAACGGGACTTTCGGGATTAACGGAAACCCCAGAGGTGATCGATCTGATTTCGGCGCTTCGGGTCATGATCGATCCCGATGCCGGGGTTCACCTTATGAGACTTATGGCAGGGCCACGATTCCGGATTTCCGCTCGTGATCTGGCGAAGCTCCATGGCTGGGCGCGACGGCTTTCGAGATTGAAGCGCACGGGATTTGACGCACCTATCACCATTATCGAGGCACTCGATCAGCTGCGTTGGCAGCGGAACCTGAGTGATCTGGAGCTCTCCGATAGCGCTCTCGAGCGTCTGAAGTCTGCCGCTGAGCTGATCCACAACATGCGGCAGTACAGCTCATTGAATCTCACGGAGCTGGCCTGGGTCGTGGTCCGAGAACTCGAGCTCGACATCGAGCTCTACGCCTATTCCAAATCCAAAAATCCGCTTGGAAATCTTCAAGCCTTCATCTCAAGAATCTCCGACTACGAGCAGAGCACTCAGCGACCAAGCTTGCGCGGGCTGATGACTTGGCTCGATTACGCGCTCGAGCACGAAACCTTCGAGCTTCCAAAGTCTGGCGCGAAGGCCGGCGTGGTTCAGCTTATGACAGTTCACTCATCCAAGGGTTTGGAGTGGGACCTGGTCGCTGTCACAGGGCTCGTTGACGGTTCGTTTCCAGTCGGGTCCCGTGATGCAGCTGGCTGGCTTAGTGCTGGCAAACTTCCCTTCGAACTGCGTAAGGACTCTCGAGCCCTCCCGAAACTAGACCTCGAGGTTGAGAACCAAAAGGATCTCGATAACGCGATCCAGGAGTTCAAGGTTGCAAATCGTCAGCACCAGCTGATCGAGGAGCGACGCTTGGCATATGTTGCGTTCACGCGTGCCTCACAGCAACTACTGCTAACCGCTGGCTACTACAAAACCGGGTCAAAGAATCCAAGACCAGTGGCTGAGTTCCTCAGCGAACTGGTTGATGCAGGTGCCGCTGAGTTGGTGGGAGGTATCCCGATACCCGCCGAACAAAACCCCCTGTCTTCGGAAGTCGAAATCGCACGGTGGCCCGTTGATCCACTCGGTGCAAACCGAGATCGCGTCGCAGCCGCGGCTGCCGCCGTTCTGAGCGCCAGGCCCATCGAGATTGATCATTCGCTCGAGCTCGCAGCTCTGCTTGAGGAGCAGGGGGAGCCGGACTTCCTGACTCGGCCTGAGATTCCCGTGCGTCTGTCAGCCTCGAAGATTGTCCAATTGCTCACCGACTCAGAGCGCTTCTTCGAGCAGCTATTGCGACCCATGCCCCAGCCCTACAGCGAATCAGCTCGGCTCGGCTCCGATTTTCACGCCAGCATAGAGAAGGCTTTTTTGGAGGGCAGCGAGCTGGACTTCTCGAGTTGGGCTGAAGAGCAAAAGGAGCTTGGGCAAAACTTCGCCTCCTCAGTCTTTGCTAATCAGACCGCCTTCGCTGTTGAGCTGCCAATTGAGTTCAGCCTTGGTGAGACCGTTGTGGTCTGCAAGTTGGATGCCGTTTTTGAAAACGGCGATGGGTTTCTAATAGTTGATTGGAAGAGCGGATCAACCCCTGACTCCAAGGATTTGGCAACACGCTCCATACAGCTGGCTCTTTATCGCATTGGCTTAGCTCGCCTCTTGGGTATTGGCGTTGAGCGCGTAGAGGCCGCGTTTTATTTCGCAGCTGATAACAATGAGGTGAGGCCTGAATTGGTGGGCGAAGCTGAACTTGAGAAGCAACTTCTCGAACTTAGAAAAGTTCCTCTTCAGTTGCGTTAGAGGGGAGATCTTCGGCGATTTCCTCCACTACTGCAGCCTCGAAATGAAAGTTCTGTGTTGCCATGGTTGCGCCTGCGGTTGCAAGTCCTGCGAAGCTAGCGGCTCGCAGCGCAGGAAGCCCGCCAGCATCTAGTTGGTCACGCAGCTCATTCAGCAGATCCTCGGCGCGAGCCACCTCTGTTTGATCCTCGTGTGCGAGGCAGTGAACTAACCAATTGCCCAACTCCAGCTCTGAGTAAAGCTGGGCACGAAGCGCAAGATTCTCATCCGCGGTCGGCAGATTTGCTCGGTAGTGCAAGACCGTGTCCTCAAAAGTTGTGGCAAGTGCCCCACCCGCCAGCCAGCGCAAGTCCTCCGCTGGGTCAGTGATCGAAAGTGAGTTCCAGCCGGAGACCCCAATCACCTCTTGGTTTGAGACAACAAGCGAGTCCTGGTTTATCGCACCGTGGGTGACAACCGGGTGGAATCGGAATAGGGCAACATCCTCGAGGGCCTTTTCCCAGCGGCTGAGTAGCTGGGGGGCAACTCGACCGGTTGCTGCGATCGAATCAACCTCGGCAACCCGCTGGTGAACAGCATCCGAACTTTGATACTCCGGAAGGCCTGCGTCCTTCACAAAAGAGGGGTCAATCGAGTGGATTGCGGCCAAGGCGGCTGCGATCGATTGTGAAAACTTTCCGGGGGTATAGCGGGAGAGGTCGGGGCTTTCGCCACCAAGCAGCGAAAGCAAAACAGCTTTTGCGCCTTCTAGGTCACGGGTCTGGCCAACTAAAACCGGGATCTCAAACGGCAGAGATTCTTTTGACATTGAAACGGCCCTAAGCCCCTCGAGCTCGAGTGCCAGCTCACGCTCGCCAGTTGAGTTTCTTGGGGACTTGAGAACAAATGAATCGCCAGATTTATCCCACAGTTGCAGCTGTTCGATGTGAGGGTTTGATGCATCCAGTCGATAGTTTGTGAAGTTTTTTCCAGGGGCAGCGTCGGCCGCTAGCGCGGCTAATATCAAGGCAGGTCGTCCCACGCGCCAAGGTTAGATTGCGCGAGGTCAATTGCGGCTTATCGCCACGCCAAGCCAGAGGAATCTCAATGAGCTCAGTGCAGAATCCAAGCGAGATCCTCGCTCAATTGGATGACGCTCAGCAGGCTGCGGTGACAAATCTGAAGGGGCCACTGGCAATTATTGCCGGGGCTGGAAGCGG
>CAXNHX010000074.1:0-5240 GCA_964202305.1 Aquiluna sp. | reverse complement strand
AACGAGACTCCATCCACCGCTCGATGCATCCGGTCATCGAGAACTGAGATGTTCTCAACCTGGACAAGCGCTTGGCCGACTTCCGAGAGCTGCTTCTGGACAGTGAGCTCAACCTCGCGACCCACCATCATCGATGCCAACTCTGAAGTCGAGGCATCGGGGCTGGCAGTGCCAACCACCTTGCCCAGTCGAATTACGGTGATCTTGTCGGCGACGGCCTTGACTTCTCGGAGCTTGTGGGTGATGAAGACAATCGAAGTGCCACTGGATACCAGTTGGCGCATGATCTCCATGAGCTCATCGGTTTCCTGTGGCGTGAGCACCGCTGTCGGCTCATCGAGTACCAAGACTCGAGCGTCTCGGGAGAGAGCCTTGATTATCTCGACTCGCTGCTGAATGCCAACTGGGAGATCCTCAATCAGCGCATCGGGGTCAACGTTGAACCCGAAACGATCGGAGATTTCAATCACTCTTCTGCGGGCTTGAGCCATGTCCATCGAGCCGAGCAATCCAGTGGGCTCATTTCCCAGAGCGACATTCTCTGCGACGGTGAAGACTGGAATAAGCATGAAGTGTTGGTGCACCATGCCAATGCCGGCCGCCATTGCGTCACCGGGACCTTTGAAGTCTTGGGGCTGGTCATCCAGCAGAATCTGACCCTCATCCGCGGTGTAGAGACCGTAGAGGACGTTCATCAGGGTTGACTTGCCGGCACCATTTTCGCCTAGCAGTGCGTGGATCTCTCCAGCCTCAACCGTCAGGTCGATTGAATCATTGGCAACCAGTGTGCCAAAGCGTTTAGTGATTCCGCGAAGCTCTAATTTCAATTGAGCACTCCTTCGTGCAGGACCCTATTCTGCCAAAGAAAAAGGCCGCAGATATGCATCTGCGGCCTTCTTCTTGACTACTTAGCTATTTAGCTCAGTGGATCGATCTCACCGGCAATGATTCCTGCCTCTAGTTCGGCAAGGCGAGCCTTTACCTCATCAGAGATCTTGGAGTCAAAGTCGTAGAACGGGCTTAGGCCGGTTCCACCGTTTGCCAGGGTGCCCACATAAGCGTCACCTGAGAAGGCACCGCCAGCGGAGAGCTCAGCAACGATGTCGTAAACAGCGCTGCCCATTCTCTTCTCAGCGGAGGTCAGGGTCATGCTTGCGTACTCTGGGGAGGTTAGAGCGATGTCCTTGTCCACACCAATCATGACGCCGTCAACTCCGGCCTCCTTGATTGCCTCGGAAACGGCACCGAACTGGTCTCCACCGACTGGGAATAGCACGTCAGCGCCTGCCTCAATCAGGGTTGCAGCGATTGCCTTGGACTCACCAGAGTTAGGTGCGAATCCACCCATGAACTGGCCAGCCTGGTTCGGAGCGTCCCAACCAACAACGGTTACGGCGGTTCCGGAGTCAGCGGCGTAGGCCATTGCTCCGTAGTAGAAGCCGTCCATGAAGTCAGTTACTGCTGGGATCTGTAGACCACCGTAGGTACCAACAACCTTGGTTGTTGAGTAAGCGGCTGCAAGGTAGCCAGCTAGGTAGCTGGACTGGTTCATCGCGTAGGTAACTGGCTTTAGGTTTGCGTTTCCTTCGCTCCAACCATCGATGGTGACGAAGTTGACATCTGGGTTAGCTGCTGCCGCAATGTTTGCGTCTGCAACCAGGTTGAAGCCAACCGCGAAGGTGATGTCACAAGCCTGGTCAACGGTTGCCTGCAGGTTGGTAGCGAACTCGTCAGCGGAAGCTGACTCTAGAAGACCAATCTGAACACCTAGCTCAGCCTGCGACCTCTCAAGACCGTCCTTGACGGACTCGTTGAATGACTTGTCTTCGAAGCTTGCCTCGTCAGACACAGCACATGCTAGGAAGTCAACAGTCGGAGCTGCAGCCTCTTCAGTCGCAGTCTCTGTGCTTGTTGCTTCTGGTTCTGCTTCTGGTGCTGCTGCGCAACCAGAGAGAACTAGTGCCGATGCGCCCAATAGAGCGAATGCGGCGGATACGTTCTTGAACTTCAAGGGTTCCTCCTGAATAAATGGGTGGCGCTCTTAACGCCTGAATTGCTAGAACTCTATCTCCCCAACGTGCCGTAAACGGCAGGGAAACGTGAGGATTTACAAGATTGCAACTATTGGAGTTACAAAAGCTCCGAGTGTCCTGTTTGCTTTAGTGCGTCGACTAGGGATTTAACCTTCTGGGCATGCTCCTTGGTGGTGATCAGAAGTGCATCGGGAGTGTCCACGACAATCACATCCTCAAGACCGATCAAAGCAACAAGCCGGTTTGTATCCGATACCAAGATGCCAGAGGAGGAGTCTGAGAGCACTCTCGCAGAACCGAGAACAGCCAGGTTGCCCTTGCGCCCCTGAGACTGAAGCTCAGCAATCGATGCGAAATCGCCTACGTCGTGCCATTCAAATTCTCCTGGCACCACGGCTACCAGGCCATCCTTCGCGGCAGGCTCCGCTATGGCGTAATCAATAGCAATCTTCTTTATCGCGGGCCAAATTGCAGCCAACTGGGACTCCTGCTCGGGCTTGCCCCAAGATTTTGCGAGCTTAGTGATTTGGCCATGAAGCTCGGGCTCTGTCTTGGCTAGCACCTCAAGCAGCAGCTTCGCGGGTGCTATGAACATGCCGGCATTCCAGAGATAATCGCCTGACTCCACATACTTCTTCGCCACGGAAATCGAGGGTTTTTCCTTGAACTTCTCAACTCTGTGAGCAGTGGCTGTGCTCAGACGCTTGCCCTTTTGGATGTAGCCAAAAGCAACCGAAGCTTCGGTTGGCTTGACTCCAATGGTGACGATGTTGCCCTTGGCGGCAACCTCGATTGCCTCCAGAACACTCTTCTCGAAAGCCTGCTGATCCAAAATCACGTGATCGGCAGCAAACGAGCCAATGATTACCTCGGGATCGCGCTCAAACAAGACCGCAGCGGCTAGCGCAATGGCTGCGGTGGAATCCTTTGGGGAAGGCTCAAGTATCAGGTTGGCAAGATCCAAGTTGGGAAGTTGCTCAGCCACGGCGGCTGCATGAACGTTCCCGGTGACCACCATGGTTCTTCCCGCGGCAATTGGTTCGAGTCGATCCCAAGTGTCCTGGAGCAGGGTCTGACCGTTTCCAGTCAGGTCGTGCAGGAACTTCGGAGCACTCGCTCGGGACAGCGGCCAAAGCCTTGAACCAACGCCTCCGGCTGGAATGATGGCAAAGAACTTGGCTACTGATGCTGCACGGGAATCGTTCACGCATTCACCCTAGATGTTTTGGCTGGGTTTAGAAAAGTGTGGCGGGTTGCTGGGTTACACTTAAGCCAAATATTATCCATGGAGGCTCGCTTGGTATCTGTGCCAGCAGGGACCCTGTACCGCGGAAAAGTGGGCATGTGGTCCTGGGTATTTCACCGCATTTCTGGGGTGGGAATCTTCTTCTTCCTGCTCGTTCACATTCTTGACACCGCTCTAGTGCGCGTGAGCCCAGAGGCCTACAACGCCGTAATAGCCGTCTACAAGACTCCAATCATCGGTGTAGCGGAGCTCGGCTTGGTTGCTGCAATCCTCTTCCACGGCCTAAACGGTTTGCGAGTGATCGCGGTCGACTTCTGGTCCAAGGGCATCAAGTTCCAGGCAGCTATGTTCTGGGCCGTAATGGCAATCACAATTGTTTTGGTAGCGGCCTTCACGCCGATGCACCTGGCCCGAGTGTTTGGTTGGTAGGGAGAAGATCATGAGCATTGTTATCGAAACCCCAAACAGCCCAAGAACCAAGAAGCAGGCCAACTGGGAAAAGTATGGCTGGCTCTTCATGCGCGTCAGCGGCCCGCTGCTTATCGTTCTAGTTTTCACTCACCTGGTCGTGAACCTGGTGCTCGGCGAGGGCATCAAAGCGATTGACTTCGCCTTTGTGGCAGGTAAGTGGGCTGACCCATTCTGGCAATACTGGGATATGGCGATGCTTTGGCTCGCCATGATCCATGGCACCAATGGCATGCGTACCATCGTCAACGACTACACGGAGCGGGTGCAGGTGCGAACCGCCCTGAACACCACACTCTGGGCAGTGTGCGTGCTGCTCATAGTTCTTGGCACACTAGTGATTTTCACCTTTGACCCATGCCCAGCCGGAGCGGCAGCAGAGCTGCTCCCATCGTTCTGTCCCGTTCCGTAAATCAAGTAAGAGGTTTGTAATTGGCTCAAAAGACCAAGCAGGATGACAACGTCACCTACCACTCCTTCGACGTTCTGATTGTGGGCGCCGGTGGCGCTGGCATGCGAGCTGCGATTGAGGCGGGCGGCAAGGTCAAGGTCGGAGTTATCTCCAAGCTGTTCCCAACCAGAAGCCACACCGGTGCTGCCCAGGGCGGAATGGCAGCGGCTCTTGCAAATGTTGAGGAAGACAGCTGGGAGTGGCACACCTTCGACACCGTCAAGGGTGGCGACTACCTGGTCGACCAGGACGCAGCAGAAATCTTGGCCAAAGAGTCGGTTCAGGCGGTCATCGACCTCGAGAACATGGGTTTGCCATTCAACCGAACTCCAGATGGCAAGATCGACCAGCGTCGTTTCGGTGGTCACACCCGTGACCACGGCAAGGCTCCGGTTCGCAGGTCCTGCTACGCGGCTGACCGCACCGGCCACATGATCTTGCAGACCCTCTACCAAACCTGTGTCAAGCTCGGCATCGACTTCTACAACGAGTTCTATGTGCTCGACCTCGTGATGAACGAGGGTCGTCCAGCAGCTGTCGTGGCATACGAACTGGCCACCGGTGACATCCACGTTTTCGCAGCGAAGTCCATCGTGTTTGCAACCGGAGGCTTCGGCAAGATCTACAAGACCACCTCAAATGCACACACCCTCACCGGTGATGGCGTAGCCATCATCTACCGCAAGGGACTGCCGCTAGAGGACATGGAGTTCTACCAATTCCACCCAACCGGTCTGGCCGGTCTTGGCATCTTGCTCTCCGAAGCCGCTCGCGGCGAGGGTGGCATTTTGCGCAACGCTCAGGGTGAGCGTTTCATGGAGCGCTATGCACCAACAATCAAAGATCTTGCCCCGCGTGACATGGTTGCCAGAGCGATGGCAAACGAGGTTCGTGAGGGTCGTGGCGCTGGTCCAAACAAAGACTACGTCTACCTAGACCTCACCCACCTAGAGCCAGCCGTTATCGATGCCAAGCTTCCAGACATCACCGAGTTTGCAAGAACCTACCTGGGAGTTGAGCCCTACACCGAGCCAGTGCCGGT
>CAXNHX010000073.1:0-5294 GCA_964202305.1 Aquiluna sp. | reverse complement strand
GCTGTTCGCCCATTAAAGCGGCACGCGAGCTGGGTTCAGAACGTCGTGAGACAGTTCGGTCTCTATCCTCTGCGCGCGCAGGAAATTTGAGAAGACCTGACCCTAGTACGAGAGGACCGGGTTGGACAAACCTCTGGTGTGTCAGTTGTCCTGCCAAGGGCACCGCTGATTAGCTACGTTTGGGAGAGATAACCGCTGAAAGCATCTAAGCGGGAAGCTTGCTTCAAGATGAGATTTCCATGACTTAGGTCGAGAGGGCCGCAGCTAGATTACTGCGTTGATAGGCGGGATGTGGAAGTGCTGAAAGGCATGAAGCTGACCCGTACTAATAGCCCGATAACTTGATACAACTTCAAAATTTGTGCTTGCGTCCACTGTGTGGTTCTCGAGGTATGGTCGAGAACCGAAGATTTATTGCTTCGATTCACATAACTCAATAGTGTTTCGGCGGCCATAGCGAGAGGGAAACGCCCGGTCTCATTCCGAACCCGGAAGCTAAGACTCTCAGCGCCGATGGTACTGCAAGGGGGACCTTGTGGGAGAGTAGGACACCGCCGGACTTACTTTAGAAATGGCCACTCCTTATGGGGTGGCCTTTTCTATTTAAGCTTGATTCTCGTAAGGAGACATCTTGGATTCAAGATCGAGAAAACCTAAGCCCGAGGGGCCGATTGGTAGAGGTCAGCGTACCGAAACCGAACGCCCCGATTGGCAAAAGCGGGTTCAACGAGACAAGCCACAGGAGAAATCCCCGCTGGTCCCTTCCGAAATCACTCCGGAGGACCTAGACATCAGCGTCCGCGTTCAACTTAAGACCCTCACGGCTGAGAATGCTGAGATGGTCGCCAGGCACCTGGCCATGGTCGGGCTGCTGATCGATGACGATCCGCAACTCGCTCACAAGCATGCCTTGGCTGCCTCCCGCAGAGCGGGCCGTCTGGCCATCGTCCACGAAACACTTGGCCTCACCGCCTACTCAAGTGGGGACTTCGCGCTTGCGATTCGTGAGCTGCAAACTCACCGTCGACTATCTGGTTCGAACGATCAACTCCCGATTCTTGTTGACGCTGAGCGCGGCATGGGTCGACCGAAGAAAGCCCTCGAGGTCGTATCCGGGATTGACCGCAGTAAGCTGCCGGTTGGCGTCCGCATAAATCTAGCCATTGCACTATCTGGCGCCAGATTGGATCTTGGCGAAGCACAGCTCGCTCTCGAGGAACTTGAGATAGCCGAGCTATCGCCCAAGTCCGTCTTTCCACAATCGCCGCTACTTTTCTCCTCATATGCCGAGGTCCTCCGAGAGCTCGGGCGTGATGGCGACGATTGGGACAAGCTAGCCGAACGTGCCAGCAAAGCACTAGCCAACGTCGATGGTGAGGTATTTGAGCTCTTCGAAGAGATAAAGATTCCGACCAGCGAGGAGTTCGATCGAACTGCAAAGAAGCCGTTCGAGAAAAAACCCTTCGATAAGAAGCCTTATGACCGCAAGCCTTCTGAGAAGAAGCCCTTTGAGAAGAAGCCTTTCGACAAAAAGCCGTTCGATAAGGACCGTAAGCCCAGAACCTCAGACGGGAAATTCTCCGGGGGAGCAAAGGGACGTGATTTTGGCAAGGGTAGGGATTCAGGCTCGGGTCGAAGCAGGGGAAATGCTTCTCGATAGTTACGACTCACTCCTTCTAGATCTTGATGGCGTCGTCTATCGAGGTGGAGAGGCTGTTGTGCACGCCGTTGAGTCAATCAACCGAGCCGAGGAAAAACTCAAGATCGGCTACGTAACAAACAATTCTTCTAGGACTCCACTTGCAATAGCGAATCAACTCAGGGGTTATGGGCTAGCTGCCACTGAAGAGCAAATTGTTGGCTCTGCAAGGGCCGGTGCCAAGCTGCTATCCACCCGAATCCCTCGTGGCTCGAAAGTTCTTGTGGTCGGCGGTGAAGGGCTAAGGGCAGAGTGCCTCGCGGAAGGCTTTGCGCTGGTTGATTCTGCAGCCGATGCTCCGGCGGCTGTGATTCAGGGATTCAGCCCAGACATTAGCTGGAGAGATTTAGCCCAAGCTTCCTTTGCTGTCCAAAACGGTGCGATCTGGATTGCCACCAACCAGGACTGGACTATTCCTCTTGAGGCCGGCATTGCTCCAGGCAACGGCACGCTCGTTGGAGCCGTTCATACCGCCGTTGGAATACTTCCCGACTTCGCTGGAAAGCCGTTCCAGCCGATCTTTGATCAGGCCCTTACTCAATTAGGCATCTCAAAACCCCTCATGGTTGGGGATCGAATCGACACCGACATTCGGGGAGCTCGATCTGCAGGAATGGATTCGGTCGCTGTCCTCACCGGGATTGCAAATAGAAAAGAACTTATTGGTGCGAAGCCTGAGGATCGTCCGAACTACATTCTTGAGGACCTCAGGGGGCTTTTTCAGGACTATCCAAAACTAAAGCCAACTCGAAGTGGAGTTAGGTGCAACAAGTCCGAGGTCGAGAAGGTTGGCAACAAAATTGTTTTAGTTGCCGGAGACCCTTATTCGATTGACACTCTGCGAGCCGCAACGCAACTAATCTGGAACTGTGGCACTCCAATCTATGGCTTGGATGTCGAACCGATTTTGTATCAGGAGAGTGAGCGCAGATGAAGGACCTCGACGCAGAGCTTGCGCGAATCGAAAGTCTTGAGATTGAGGATCAGATTGCCGCACTTTCCCAGCTTGTCGAAGAGCTTGAAAACAATCTCAATTGAGTGAGCGTTTAGATGTCGAGCTAGTAATCCGTGACCTCGCCCGTTCTCGCTCTCACGCAGCCAGCCTGATTGGCGATGGACGCATTAGTGTCAACGGCAGGCCGGCCACTAAGCCAGCGCAGAAAATTCAACCGGGGGACCTGGTCGAGGTTTCTGAGGGGGTGGACTTTGTGTCTCGTGCGGGGCACAAGCTCTCTCACGCCATTGACGCATTTGGGTTATCCGTCACCGGACAGTGCATTGATGCGGGGGCTTCAACCGGAGGCTTCACCCAGGTTCTTCTTGAGCGCGGAGCCACTCAGGTGCTGGCAATTGATGTCGGTCACGGTCAGCTCGTTCCTGAGCTGGTTGCGGACAATCGCGTATTCAACTTAGAGGGTCTAAACCTGAGAGAGCTTGACAGGCAATCGCTCACCAAAGCCGCCAAAGTCGAGGTTTCACCCACTTTGGTGGTCGCAGATCTTAGTTTTATCAGCCTGACGCTGGTCTCCACAAACCTGGCGGAACTAGGTGGCTCAGCGCCGCAGGTTTGGCTCATCAAGCCCCAGTTTGAGGTGGGGAAGCACTCATTGAGCGCGTCTGGAGTGGTCTCCTCTTGGAATGAGCGCGAGCGAAGCATTAACCAGGTGTTGGATGCCGCGAAGGCGGTGGGTTTGGGTCTAGAGGGGTTAGTTGAATCACCAATTCGTGGCACCAACGGCAATAGGGAGTATCTTGCCCACTTTGTTCCAAACCAGTCTCATGACTACCAACTTCTGGAGACGATCCCAGCAATCTGCAAATCAGGGGAGTGATTGCGGCTACAGCTTGGTTCTTGTTGTGGAAACTCTTAGAGAAACTCGCGCATTGAGTTACTAGTCTTTAGTTATCGAAAGGCGGCAAATGTCCAGGTTTGTGTTGGTGGTTTCCAATGCCTCCGATAGCGCCAATGCGCTTGCGGCCCTGGATGTGTGCAGCGAGCTTGAAAAGCGCGGGTTTCACTGGCTGCTTGATGCAGAGGACCTGACTCGTCTTGGATCTCTATCTGGCCGAGACCTTGCTGAGGCAATGCGATTTGAGAGCCAGGAAATTGAAGTTGTTTTGGTGCTCGGTGGTGATGGCTCGATTCTTCGAGCTGCCGAGTTGGTCAGATCACAGGTGGCCCCGATCCTTGGAATTAACCTCGGTCACGTCGGTTTTATGGCAGAGGCTGAGCGCGAAGATCTTGAAACTGTGTTGGACCGCTTGAGTCGCAAGGACTACGAGGTTGGCTTCCGCGTGGCCCTGGAGGTTGAGGTCTTCCAGGAGAGTGAACTGGTGTTCTCAAGCTGGGCAGTCAATGAAGTGACCGTGGAGAAGAGTGCCCGTGAGAGGGTCCTCGAAGTGGTACTGGAAGTAGATGGCCGTCCCGTTTCATCCTTTGGTTGCGATGGTGTCTTAGTTAGCACCCCAACCGGTTCAACCGCCTACGCATTCAGTGCCGGGGGACCAGTGGTCTGGCCTAACGTTGAAGCGTTGCTGGTTGTACCGCTGAGCGCTCACGCATTGTTTGCCAGACCGTTAGTTATTGGACCTAGGTCGTTGATAGCTATTGAGGTCTTGAAGCGCTCGCCAGGAGCAGGCGTGATTTGGTGCGACGGACGCCGCACGTTTGATCTTGGTCCCGGAGCTCGCATTGAGGTAAATCAGAGTCCTCGTCCGGTTCCAATGGTGATGTTCGACGAGAATCCGTTTACCGATCGACTTGTTCGAAAGTTTTCGCTACCGGTAACCGGATGGCGCGGTCCGGAGGAGCAGGGTTGATCTCCTCTCTGACGATTCGCAACATTGGAGTCATCAGCTCAGCCGAACTCCAGTTGGGAAGAGGCTTTACTGCTCTCACGGGTGAAACTGGGGCGGGCAAGACCATGGTGCTAACGGCACTCGGTTTACTCATGGGTGATCGAGCCGACACTGGAAGGGTCAGAACCGGCGAAAAGCAATTGTTTGTCGAAGGTGTGATCGGTTTAGAGGACCCTGCCCTTATCAAGCGACTCGAAGAACTCGGTGCCGAGGTCGAAGCCGGCGAATTGATCGTTAATCGCTCGGTCAGTTCCGAGGGCCGCTCTCGTGCGGCACTCGGAGGTGCCAGCGTTCCAGTGTCACAACTTGAGGAAATCTTCGATGAGCTGGTTGCGGTTCACGGCCAGAGCGAGCAGCTCAAGCTTCGATCAAATTCTGCTCAACGTGAGGCCCTTGACGGCTTCTCTCCGGAAATTGCCAAAGCTCTTGCCAGCTATCAGCAGGTCTTCGCTCAGTATCGAGAGCTCAGCGCGCGACTTGAGCGCATGCGATCAGCATCGGAATCGGATCGATTCAAGCTTGATCGAATTCGTGAGCGACTGACTCAAATTGAGAAAGTCTCGCCAAACCCCGGCGAGATAGAAGAGTTGTCGGAGCAGATCGAACGACTCTCAAATGTGGAGTCGCTGCGAGAGGCTGCGGTCAGGGCACGCGAAGCACTCAGCTCTGAAGATGCCCTGGCAGCCGGCGAGCTAATTGGTGTTGCGCGCAAGGCTCTCGAGACTCAAAATGATCC
>CAXNHX010000072.1:0-5315 GCA_964202305.1 Aquiluna sp. | reverse complement strand
GCTGCGGCACTGTTCCCAGTGGTCTTTATCTCGATCGCAATCATCTATTCGAGGCGCTGGCGATAAAAAAGAAATCTCGCTCCCGAGATTTTGTCATCAAGAGCGAGATTTGTGACCCCAGCGGGATTTGAACCCGCGCTACTGCCGTGAGAGGGCAGCGTCCTAGGCCGCTAAACGATGGGGCCGAAGAGCAACCCGTGAATTCTGCCATAAATCCTTGGGCTTAGCAATGTCTAGGCGAAGACCTGCAGTCCCTGCGGATGCACCTGCACGCTGAAGGGTGCAGGCCCAATCAGTTCGCCATCGCAGGTCATGGGGAAGCCGTCATTGGCTATGGAGACCGACTTCGCTTTGAAAATCTCGACCTCATCAAAAGCGACGTGCTTACCCTCATAAACCGTTGGAAAAATCCTGAGCAACCGGGGTCTCGAAACTTCGTGGAGAATGAAAACTTCTACCTCGCCGTCGGTGATTTCCGAGTCCGGAGAGATCTTCATCCCTCCCCCAAAGTTTTTGACGTTTGCAACTCCACAGAGCATGGCTTTTAGGCTGCGCTTTTCACCATCGACATCGAGGTGATACTCGATCGGCTCAAACCTAGGTAGCTCCAGCAGCATTGCCGCGACATAGCTATTGGGCCCTTTGGGCCACTTCAACCCATTGGCACGCTGCGCACACAGCGCATCGAAGCCTGCGGAGATCGAACCGAGCGACCAGAATTCTCTGGTCGAGGTCTTCACGCTCATAACATCAACTCTTCGCGGAGAGTCGAGATGGTTTACTAAGTGCGCAACGGCATCAGCAATTGAATCCCGTGGAATGTTCAACTCACGCGCTTGATCGTTGCCAGAACCAGCCGGAATCAGACCCATGGGAATCTGATTTGGGACACAGAGATTCACTGCCAGCTGGGCTGTGCCGTCTCCGCCAACCGCAATCACACCGGAGAGCTCCTGATCCGAGATGGCAATCCGGCCCTTTGATGAGGCGCTAGCCGCATCGGGGCCGGAGAGATTTATTGCGGCGATGCCGCGCTTAGCTAATTCGGCAAAGACCTGCTCGCCGCTTTCGCGACCCTTGCCGCGGTTGGCTTTTGGGTTGACCACAACTCCGATTGGCTTCATTGCCATCAGCACCTTTCAAATCTGGTCACAAACATAGACCTATTCCGGGTTTGGCCTACGCTTTTGTTGTGATCGAAACTGCCGCCCAAGCCCTAGATAGCGACCAAGATCGCTGAGAGCAACATGGCGATAGTTATGGAGCCAAAGACTCGCTTTTCCTTCTCGCTCTTGGTGATGTTGTTCAGAACAGCGGAGAGAGCAAAGAAGCCAACGAAAGACCAGTTGGCAATCGCGTTGCCACCCTCATCCAGAAGCGGTGTGAAAAGACCTAATTGAGCCAGGTAGTGACCTGCTAGAGCAAGCATCACAAGCATTGAGATAACGCTCGTCACACGGTAGCGAGTTGGCAATTTGCCCTCGTGTTGGCCTCCGTAGGCATACTCTCCAACTGGAGCCCCGAGAACGATTGCCAGCTGAAACAGCGCAACGGCAAGAGTTGAGAAAACTAGAAAACCAGAGGCAAAATCCTGCAGCACGGCCACTCCAATTCACGTCTAAATGAGAATAAGCACCAGCTATAGCTGATGCTTATTCAATCTTGCTGGGGTACCTGGACTCGAACCAAGAACAAAGGAACCAGAAACCTCCGTGTTGCCAATTACACCATACCCCAAGGGCGAACCCAGGTCGCAAGCCTCTATCCTAGTGCGCTTGGAGGAAAGCCTCTAGTCGAGCAAGGGTTAGTTCTTTGCCCAGGATCTCCATGGACTCAAACAGTGGCGGGGTGACTCTCCTGCCACTAACTGCAACTCGGACCGGGCCAAATGCCACCCTGGGCTTGAGTTCCATTTTCTCGACAAGCTCTAGATTCAACGCGGCCTGGATGTCCTCGGCCGCAAAATTCGACACCGATTGCAAGACCTGGTGGGCAGCCTTCACAACATCGTGAGCGGTTGCATCCAAAGAGGCCAGGGCCTCGGCCTCAAACTCGAGTTCTGCTTTTTCGCTCAGCAGGAATCCGAGCATTCCAACCGACTCCGAGAGCACGATCATGCGCTCTTTCAAAAGTGGCGCTGCCGCACGAATGATCGCAAGCTCTCGCTCGGTTGGCTGATCTGAGATCAACCCCTCGGACTTGAGGTAGGGCAGGACGCGGTTGGCAAAGTCTTCGTCTTCGAGCATCCGGATGTGGGCAGAGTTGATGGCATCCGCCTTCTTCTGGTCGAACCTTGCTGGGTTCGGGTTCACCGATGCAACATCGAAGTTGGCCTTGAGCTCCTCAAGGCTGAAGATGTCCCGGTCTGCGGCAATCGACCAACCCAATAGGGCCAGGTAGTTAAGCAGCCCTTCGGGGATAAAGCCTCTATCGCGGTGCAGGAAGAGATTGGACTCTGGGTTGCGCTTGGAAAGCTTCTTGTTGCCTTCGCCCATAACGAATGGGAGGTGCCCAAACTGCGGAATGAACTTTGCAACACCAACGTCATAGAGGGCGTTGTAAAGCGCAATCTGCCGTGGGGTGGAGGACAGCAGGTCCTCGCCACGCAGCACGTGAGTGATTCCCATCAAGGCATCGTCAACCGGGTTCACCAACGTATAGAGCGGCTGCCCACCAGGTCTCACCAAAACAAAGTCCGGGAACGAACCCTTGGGGAAGGTGATCTCACCACGAACCAAGTCGGTAAATGAAATGTCCTGGTCGGGGACCCTGAGTCTGAGTGCCGGCTCTCGACCCTCGTCGATGTAACGCTGACGCTCAGAGTCACTCAGGTCTCGCTCGGAGTTGTCGTAACCCATCTTTGGGTCACGCCCGGCAGCAAGGTTTCTGGCCTCAATCTCCTCACCTGAGAGGTAGCTCTCATACAGGTGACCCGCAGCCTTGAGCTTTGCAATGACTTCCTGATAAATCTCGGTGCGCTGAGACTGGCGGTATGGCTCGTTGGGGCCACCAACGTCGATGCCCTCGTCCCAATCAAGACCCAACCAGCGCAGCGCCTCGACGATCTGCTCGTAGCTCTCCTCGGAGTCTCTCGAGGCATCAGTGTCCTCGATGCGGAAGATGAACTTGCCCCCGGTTTTTCTGGCATAGGCCCAGTTGAACAAGGCCGTGCGAACGAGACCAACGTGCGGAGTTCCGGTTGGAGAAGGGCAAAACCTAACTCGAACCTCAGAGTTGGTAGCGGTTGTGGTGGGAGCTGTAATCAAATCCATAGCGGCTAAAGCTTAGGCCACGGGGTTAGAAAGCACCCCGATGCCCTCGATTTCACACTCCACAAAATCACCGCTGGTGATCCTGGAAATTCCGGCGGGAGAGCCGGTCAGGATGATGTCCCCTGGCAACAGGGTCACGTTCTCACTCACGTAGGAAACGAGTTTGTGAACATCAAAGGTCATATCATTCGTGGTTGCGCTCTGTCGAACCTCACCGTTGATTCTTGATGAGACCCGCTTGTTGCTCGCGGAGTACTCGGTTTCAATCCAAGGGCCAAGCGGGCAGAAGGTGTCGAAGCCTTTGGAGCGAGCCCACTGCAGGTCTGAGAACTGCAGATCCCTCGCGGTCACATCATTCGCGATTGTGTAACCGAAAATGTAGTCCTTAGCCTCCTCCACGCTGATGTTCTTTGCGGTCTTTCCAATCACAACGGTCAGCTCAGCCTCGAGTTCAACCTTGTTGGATTGGTGAGGCAGAACAATCTGCTCTCCGGTGCCGATGATTGCGCTGACGGGCTTGAAAAACATGAGCGGTTCGTCCGGCACCGCCTGCGAAATCTCCGCAGCATGCGCCGCATAATTCATGCCAATGCAGATCGCCTTGGAGGGCTTGACCGGGGCAAGCAACTTGCAATCCGAGAGAGCGAGAACAATATCCCCGAGCTTTGCACCCTCCAAAGGATTGCCGTCAAAAACTCTGATTGCTTCTGACTCTAGAGCTCCAAAGTGTTCTTGTTCACCGTGGAGGAAACGCACCACACGCACGGGTTAGTCCGCCAGCTTGTGCATCCAGCCGTGTCGATCTTCGACCAGGCCGTATTGGATACCGGTTAGTTCTGCACGGATTGAAGCGGTGAGTTCGCCAGGCTCCTCGGAAATCTTGATTTCCTCGACTCGGGACTTCAAAACGCCTACCGGAGTTACCACCGCAGCGGTTCCACAGGCAAAGACCTCGGCTAGCTCGCCTCTTGCAGCAGCGTCGCGAATTTCGGCGAGGGTCACCTTTCGCTCCGAAATGTTGATGCCGCGATCCTTCAACAGGGTGACGACACTGTCGCGGGTAATTCCCCGCAAGATCGTGCCATCCAAAGAAGGTGTCGCGACGGAGCCGTCTTTGAAGACGAAAAACAGGTTCATACCGCCAAGTTCCTCGATGTAGGTAGCGCTCTCGGCATCTAGGAACATGACCTGCGAGCAGCCCTGCTCATAACCTTCAGCCTGAGCCAAAAGTGAGGCCGCGTAGTTTCCGCCGGTCTTGGCCTCACCGGTGCCGTGCTTGCCTGCGCGTGAAGAGTCGAGGGCGATCCAGATTGAGACAGGCTTGAGGCCACCGGTGAAGTAGGGGCCGACTGGCGAGGCTATGACTCTGTACTCAGCGCGCTTTGCTGCCCTGACTCCGAGGAAGTTCTCCGCCGCAATCTCGAAAGGTCTGAAGTAGAGAGTCTTTTCATTCTCGGGTTTTGGAACCCATGCACCGTCCACTGCAATTAGCTGACGCAGTGACTCAACGAATACCTCGGTTGGCAGCTCGGGAAGCGCCATGCGCTTCGCCGAGCGCTGCAAGCGCTGAGCGTTAGCGGTGGGCCTAAAGGTCCAGATCGAACCATCTTGGTGACGATAGGCCTTGATGCCCTCAAAGATCTCCTGGCCGTAGTGCAGAACAGCGGAAGAGGGGTCCATCATGATTGGACCGTAAGGCACTACCTCAGCCGAGTGCCAACCCTTGCCCTCTTCCCAAACCACCACTACCTGGTGGTCGGTGAAGTGAGTTCCAAAAGTCGGGTTCTCAATGAGAGCGTCGCGCTCTTGAGCCGCAACGGGACTTGGGTTCTTTGTGACTCGAAATTCCATGACTACCTAGATCATTTCCAAGATTGCGCTGGCAACCTCATCAGTTGAGCGACCCTTCTGGGCGCTCAACAGATCGGCTGCGACAGCGTGCCTAATTTTTGATGCGGCCTGAGTGTGGCCGAGCGTTTCCGCCAAGAGAGCCGCGGAGAGGATTGCCGCGGTAGGATCTGCCAGGTTTTTTCCAGCAATATC
>CAXNHX010000071.1:0-5334 GCA_964202305.1 Aquiluna sp. | reverse complement strand
CCAGGAGAAGAACTAATGCCGAGAAGACCAGATATCAATTCCGTTCTGGTTATTGGTTCAGGGCCCATAGTCATCGGACAAGCCTGTGAGTTTGACTACTCGGGAACGCAAGCCTGTCGTGTTTTGCAGCAGGAGGGCATCAGGGTAATCCTGATCAACTCAAACCCTGCAACCATCATGACTGACCCAGACTTTGCAGATGCCACCTATGTTGAGCCCATAACCCCCGAGGTAATCGAAGCGATTATCGAAAAGGAAAAGCCGGACGCAATCCTGCCCACTCTGGGCGGCCAAACTGCCTTGAACGCTGCTATGGCTCTCTACCATCGGGGCTCTCTCGAGAAGTACGGCGTCGAACTCATCGGTGCCAACGTGGCTGCCATTCAGGCCGGTGAAGATCGACAGCAATTCAAGGAGCTCGTGCTGAAGGCTGGGGCTGATGTTGCAAAGAGCTATATCGCGCACAACATGGATGAGGTACTGGAGGCCGCGGACAAACTTGGATACCCAATGGTGGTTCGGCCTAGCTTCACGATGGGTGGACTCGGGTCCGGATTTGCCTACAACGAAAAAGACCTCCGCCGCATTGCTGGGGCTGGGATCCAGGAATCCCCAACCTCTGAGGTACTACTTGAGGAATCCATTCTTGGCTGGAAAGAGTATGAGCTCGAACTGATGCGAGACAAGAACGACAACTCGGTTGTTGTTTGTTCCATTGAGAACTTTGACCCAGTTGGCGTCCATACCGGCGACTCCATCACCGTCGCTCCAGCCCTAACGCTTACCGACCGGGAGTATCAAAACCTCCGAGACATTTCAATCCGAATCATTCGCGATGTTGGTGTCGACACCGGCGGTTGCAACATCCAGTTCGCCGTTGACCCCAAAGACGGTCGCGTCATCGTCATTGAGATGAATCCTCGAGTATCGCGCTCCTCGGCCCTGGCCTCGAAAGCCACTGGTTTCCCCATTGCCAAGATTGCTGCCAAGCTCGCTATTGGTTACACCCTCGACGAGATTCCCAACGACATCACAAAAGTGACTCCCGCTTCCTTCGAGCCGACACTTGATTACATCGTCGTCAAAGTTCCACGATTTGCCTTCGAGAAGTTCCCAGCTGCCGACACAACGTTAACCACCACCATGAAGAGTGTTGGTGAAGCGATGGCCATTGGAAGAACATTCAGCCAGGCGCTTCAAAAAGCGCTGCGATCACTTGAAAAGCGCGGTTCAAGTTTCCACTGGGGTGAGATCCCTGCAACCAAGTCAGAGTTGCTCCATGCAATCGCTACCCCAACAGACCAGCGACTTGTTCAACTCCAGCAGGCTTTGAGGGCTGGTGCTACGCCCGACGAGGTCTTCGAGGCAACAAAGATTGACCCTTGGTTCATAGACCAAATTGTGCTCATCAACGAGATTGCTGACTGGTTTAGCAAGCTTGAGTCAATAGACAGGGACGCTCTAAAGCGTGCCAAGGAGCATGGCTTCAGCGATGTCCAGTTAGGTCAGTTGCGAGGTGTCAGCGAGCAGAGCATGGGCGATCTACGCATTGGTATGAACCTCAGACCAATCTTCAAAACCGTGGATACGTGTGCGGGGGAGTTTCCAGCCCTTACGCCCTATCACTACTCCTCTTATGAGCAGTTCACCGAGGTGATCCCTTCCGATCGAAAGAAGGTTGTCATCCTCGGCAGCGGTCCGAATCGCATTGGCCAGGGAGTCGAGTTTGACTACTCCTGCGTGCACGCCGCCTTCGCCCTTCGCGACGCGGGCTACGAAACCATCATGATTAACTGCAATCCGGAAACCGTTTCTACTGACTACGACACCTCAGATCGTCTCTACTTCGAACCGCTGACCCTCGAGGATGTGCTCGAGGTTATCGAGGCGGAGAAGGCCTCCGGAGAACTTCTGGGTGTGCTGGTTCAGCTAGGAGGGCAAACCGCTTTGGGCCTCGCGCAGGGAATCAAGGCAGCTGGTATTCCAATTCTTGGCACCAGTCCAGACTCCATTGATCGAGCCGAGGAGCGTGGTCAGTTCCAGGAGATTCTGAACGCCGCTGGACTTCTAGCACCAGCTAATGGAATTGCAACTGATTTGGAGACTGCGGTCAAGGTGGCAAACCGCATCGGCTACCCGGTGCTTGTAAGACCAAGCTTTGTGCTCGGCGGCAGAGGAATGGAGATTGTCTATGACGAGGCTTCGCTGGGTGGCTACTTCGAACGCATTGCCGAACATGCGCTTGTCGATGCCGAGCACCCCCTTTTGGTTGATCGATTCCTAGACGATGCGATCGAGATTGACATCGATGCCCTTTATGACGGCAAGGAGTTGTATGTCGGTGGAGTGATGGAGCACATCGAAGAGGCTGGCATTCACTCCGGAGATTCGAGTTGCACGCTACCTCCCATCACCCTCAGCGATTCGCAAATAGAGCGAGTGGCAAAGGCCACAGAGCAGATTGCCGCAGGCCTGGATGTCAGGGGCTTGATCAACGTACAGTTCGCTCTCGCATCTGACGTGCTCTACGTCTTGGAGGCAAACCCGCGAGCTTCCAGGACGGTTCCCTTCGTCTCCAAGGCGCTGGGTATAACGCTTGCCAAAGCCGCATCACTTGTGATGATAGGTAAGACGATTCGTGAACTGGTTGCAGAGGGTCACCTTCCAAACCACGACGGCAGGTTCTTGCCTCCTGGAACTGCAATCTCGGTCAAGGAGGCAGTGCTTCCCTTCAAGCGCTTTGCAACCAAGGACGGACGCTTCGTGGACTCATTGCTAGGTCCCGAGATGCGCTCCACCGGCGAAGTAATGGGGATCGACTCGGACTTCCCAACCGCTTTTGCAAAGTCCCAAGCTGGAGCTGGTTCCGCACTTCCTCTCAGTGGAACGGTCTTCGTCTCGGTTGCAGACCGCGACAAGCCCCAGCTACTGCTACCTGTGCGCAGGCTCTCGCAGCTCGGTTTCCGTATTCTCGCCACCTCGGGCACTGCTCGCATGCTCGGCCGCCACGGAATAGAGGCGGTCGAGGTCGTGAAGCACTCTCAGGCGACCGATGGACAGCGTTCAATCGTTGACATGATCACCGCAGGCGAAGTCGACGTGGTGGTCAATACTCCATCGGGAGCCGACGCTCGCATTGACGGTTATGAAATCCGGGCTGCGACAACTGCTGCGGATAAGCCAATCTTCACAACCGCCGCGCAGCTAAGTGCTGCTATCGGGTCATTTGAGGCGGTTCGTGAGGGTCGGTTCCGCGTGAAGCCGCTGCAGCAGCACGCCATTGAGAGAAAGGCGCTAATCGATGGCTAGTTTCTCTAAGCGATTAAAGCGGGCTTTGGAGGTGTCTCAGCTCTGTGTGGGGATAGACCCCTCCGAGGCCGAGCTCGCTGGCTTTGGGCTTCCTGATTCAGCAACCGGAGCAAGGGACTACGCTCTCCGGATTCTCGATGCCTGCACTGATCGAGTCGCAATCGTCAAGCCGCAAATTGCCTATTTTGAACGCTTCGGATCCGCCGGATACCTGGCTCTCGAGGAGGTCTACGTTGCAGCCAGAGCCGCATCGCTGATGATCATCTCCGATGCCAAGCGGGGAGACATTGGCTCAACGCTGGTGGGATATGCTCAGGCCTGGTTCGGAGATGACTCACCGCTTCGCTCAGATGCACTGACCTTGAGTCCATACCTCGGCACCGAGTCACTAAACGAAATCATGGGCTATGCAAAAGACATCAACGCCGGAGTTTTTCTGCTTGCCGCAACCTCAAATACCGAAGCAGCCCAACTACAAACCGCAAAGTCCAACGAAAAGACCGTCAGCCAAATCGTGATCGATGGGGCTAAGCGGATCGGTGGGGGAGACGCGGGAGTGGTGATCGGTGCCACCCAAGACCTGTCGGCATTTGGCATCGACTGGATTAGAACTGAGGACGTCGGTATTCCGATTCTTGCACCCGGATTTGGCTTTCAAGGCGGCAAACTCAGCGACCTAAAGAAGCTATTCGGGAAGTCGTCCTCCAGGGTTGTGGCTTGCGTCTCCCGAGGAATCACGTCAAATGGCTACGCGAAACTAACAAGCCAAATCGACAAGGCTAAGTTGGAACTATGAAGTTAGTTGTAGTGGCGGGGCCGGCAGGTGTTGGCAAGGGCTCGCTCGTGAAATGGATTACGAGCAACGACCCTGAATTCATGCTTTCCGTTTCAGCAACAACCAGGGCACCCAGACCCGGCGAGATCGATGGTGTTCACTACCATTTCGTCACTAGGGAAAGCTTTCAAGACGGGATTGAGGCCGGCGAGTTTCTAGAGTGGGCACAAGTTCACAATGAGAACTACTACGGCACGCTCAAGAGTGAGCTAGCCCGATCTCAACAGCTAGGAAAACACCTGTTACTCGAGATTGACCTGCAGGGCGCGAGGCAGGTCCAGGCTTCACACCCCGAAGTGATCAGCATCTTCATCACTCCTCCAAGCTGGGAAGAACTGGAGCATCGCCTTAGAACCAGAGCGACCGAGACAGAATCCGAAATTCAAACTAGACTAACGACCGCGCGCAGAGAACTTGAGGCTGCGAATGAATTCGATTTCCAGTTGGTAAATGAAGACCTGGAGTTTTGTGCGAAAGAGATTATCGAGATCGTGAAAGAGGCAGCAAATGACTGAAAAAGGCGATGGCATCGTTTTCCCACCAATCGATTCGCTTTTGGAGAAGGTCGATTCCAACTACCAGCTAGTGATCTTCGCCTCCAAGCGCGCTCGCCAGATCAACGAGTACTACAGCGCCCTTCACGAGGGCAGCCTGTTCAACTACGTGGGTCCACTGGTTGACTCTTCAATCGACGACAAGGCATTGAGCATTGCACTGCACGAGATTTACGCAGACAAGCTCGAGAGAAAACCACTTAGCTAGGACACCCCTTGCGCATTCTGCTTGGAATCACCGGCGGAATTGCTGCCTACAAGGCAGCCAATCTCATCCGAGCCTTCTCCGAGGCTGGCCATGAGGTGACAGTGCTACCCACCGAGAATGCCCTCAGGTTTATTGGGCAGCCAACCCTTGAAGCTCTCAGTGGACACAACATAGACATTGACATGTATTCAGATGTCGAGAAGGTCCGGCACGTTTCACTTGGCCAGAGTGCCGATGTCATCGTCGTGGCACCAGCAACTGCAGCCTTTCTGGGGCGTTTAGCCGCCGGCATTGCCGATGATCTGCTGATGAATGCAATTCTGGCGAGCGAAGCTCCCGTGTTCGTCGCTCCAGCTATGCACACCGAGATGTGGTTGAACCAGGCGACACAGGCAAATGTCAAGCTCCTTGCTGAGCGTGGTGTTCGA
>CAXNHX010000070.1:0-5401 GCA_964202305.1 Aquiluna sp. | reverse complement strand
CCAGAGGCTAAGCCGGAGCGGAAACTTCTCAGACTCGAGGTGCGCAACAGCGCCATTCCCATCGAGCGCAAACCCGAGTGGATTCGCACCACGGCGAAGATGGGGCCTGAGTACAAGCAGCTTCAATCCTTGGTCAAGGAAAAGAACCTTAACACCGTGTGTCAAGAGGCGGGCTGTCCAAACATTTTTGAATGCTGGGAGGACCGCGAGGCCACCTTCCTAATTGGTGGATCGCAGTGCACACGGAGATGTGATTTCTGCCAGATCGACACTGGCAAACCCGCAGCCTTCGATGCAGATGAGCCACGACGTGTTGGCGTCTCCGTGCGCGAGATGGAACTGCGCTACGCCACCGTTACCGGTGTTGCGCGCGACGACCTTCCAGATGAGGGGGCCTGGCTCTACGCCGAAACCATTAGGCAGATCCATAAGAAGTCACCGGAAACAGGCGTGGAAATCCTTGTGCCTGACTTCTCGGGCAGAGCCGAGCTGCTGCAGAAGGTTTTTGATGCGCAACCGGAGGTTTTCGCCCACAACGTCGAGACCGTTCCGCGGATTTTCAAGCGAATCAGGCCGGCCTTCACCTATGAGCGCAGCCTCGAAGTTCTCACTATGGCTCGCGAGGCCGGAATGGTGACGAAATCGAACCTGATTCTTGGCATGGGCGAAGAGATAGAGGAGGTCCACCAAGCCCTTCAGGATCTCTACGACGCTGGCACAGACATCATCACCATTACACAGTATTTGAGACCTTCGCCAAGGCACCACCCGGTCGAAAGATGGGTCAAGCCACAAGAGTTTGTTGAGCTCGCGAAAGTGGCTGAGGAGATGGGTTACCTCGGTGTTCTTGCCGGGCCGCTAGTTCGCTCCAGCTATCGTGCTGGGCGATTGTGGGCGAAGTCCATGATGGCTAAGGGCCGCGAGATTCCAGAGGAACTGAAGCACCTTGCCGACAAGGTCGAGTTTCACCAGGCAAGTGCTGTTGCATAACTAGACTTACTCAAATGGCAAAGAAAGATAAGAAACCTGGGCGCTTGCGCCAACTTTGGCGCATCTACAAAATCACCGCCAAGAACGATCCGACATCGGCTTGGCTGGCGCTGCTTGGATTCCTGAGTGCAGTGGGCGCTGGAATCCTCATTGGTTTTTTGATCTCTGAACCAGGGTCATTCTCATTCTGGCTCTGGCCAGTCACTGGCACTACGACCGGCATCTTGATCGCCATGATCGTGATGAGCCGCAGGGCTGAGCGCAATGCCTACATGCAGATTGAAGGCCAGGCCGGAGCTGTTGGTGCAGTTCTGGACTCGCAGATTCGTCGTCGCTGGAGGGCGCAATCAACCCCAATCGCCGTCAATGCGAAAAGTCGTGAGGCTGTATATCGCATGGTCGGGCCAGCCGGTGTTGTACTGATTGGCGAGGGCTCCTCCATTCGAGTTAACCAGATGCTTGATGATGAAGGTCGCAAGGTTCAACGTGCTGTGCCGGGGGCCACCGTTCACAAGCTCAAAGTGAATGTAGATCAGGGTGGCATCCGCCTTCATGCCCTACTCAAGACCGTGTACAAGTTGAAGAAGACTCTCAACCGCACGGAGGTCTCCGTCGTGGCGAATCGCCTATCCGCCCTAAGCAGTGCAACCTCGCTGCCAATTCCAAAGGGAATTGACCCCAACAAAATTCGCGCGCCAAAACGCAAGGTTTAACATTCCCGAAACAATTCGGCACTAGTTTGGTGAACATTCCGAACGGAAAAAACCTAGTCAACCCGAAAGAGGGACCCCTATGTTCAAAACAGCGTCCGAGGTTCTGAGCTACATCAAGGAGCACGACGTCAAGTTCCTTGACGTTCGCTTTACAGACCTTCCAGGAGTTCAGCAGCACTTCAACCTTCCCGTTTCTCAAATTAATGAGCAGTTCTTCGCTGACGGACAGCTGTTCGATGCTTCCTCGATCCGAGGTTTCGCCTCCATTCACGAGTCAGACATGCAGCTCATCCCAGATGTCACGACCGCATACATCGACCCATTCAGGATCGAAAAGACCCTGATCATCAGCTTTGACATCTACAACCCACGCAACGGCGAGCTCTACCACCGCGACCCACGCCAGGTGGCCCACAAGGCGGAGCGCTACCTTGCCTCGACCGGAATCGCCGACACAGCCTTCTTCGCTCCTGAGGCCGAATTCTTCATCTTCGATGAGGTTCGCTACGAGACCAAGAGCAACACCGCCTTCCACATCGTGGATTCAATTGAGGGCGCATGGAACACTGCGCGTCACGAAGAGGGCGGCAACCTTGGCAACAAGACCGCCTACAAGGGCGGCTACTTCCCAGTTTCTCCAGTCGATCACTTAGCAGACATCCGCGACGCCATCGTGCTCGAGCTTGAGGCTGCCGGCCTAGACGTTGAAAGAAGCCACCACGAGGTTGGAACTGCCGGCCAGTGTGAGATTAACTACCGCTTCGACACTCTGGTCAAAGCTGCCGATGACCTGCTGAAGTTCAAGTACATCGTCAAGAACGTTGCTCACCAGTACGGCAAGACCGCTACCTTTATGCCGAAGCCACTGTTCGGTGACAACGGTTCGGGTATGCACGTCCACCAGTCACTCTGGAAGGACGGTAAGCCACTGTTCTATGACGAGTCAGGTTACGGATCGCTTTCAGACACCGCCCGCTGGTACATCGGTGGAATTCTCAAGCACGCACCGTCACTGCTTGCATTCACCAACCCTTCGGTCAACTCTTACCACCGTTTGGTGCCAGGCTTTGAGGCTCCAGTAAACCTTGTTTACTCAGCTGGAAACCGCTCAGCCGCTATCCGTATCCCTATGACTGGATCGAACCCGAAGGCAAAGCGCATCGAGTTCCGCGCTCCAGACGCATCGGGTAACCCATATCTAGCCTTCGCTGCCATGATGATGGCTGGTCTAGACGGTGTGAAGAACCGCATTGAACCGCACGCTCCGGTCGACAAGGACCTTTACGAGCTACCAGCTGAGGAAGCCAAGTTGATTCCTCAGGTCCCTGGAACCCTTGAAGAGGTGCTACAGGCGCTTGAGAACGACCACGAGTACCTCATGGAAGGCAACGTATTCACCAAGGACCTAATTGAGACTTGGATTGACTACAAGCGCGAGAAGGAAATCAAGCCAATGGCTCAGCGCCCACACCCATACGAGTTCGAGCTCTACTACGGCGTTTAGTCGCTAAATCTAGTGAGGCGGGAGAGAAATCTCCCGCCTTTCTAATTTAAGAACAGCTCCTCGAAAACCAATCGGGACTTGCGCGTCGTTGAAAGGTAGAGCTCCTCTAGTTCAGCTGCGGAGCCAGGCTCGAACTCGAGGATTCTGGCAATCACCTCAAGCTGTCCCCGGTCCACTGGTAGCAGGTCGTTTGACTTGTCCTGACCGAGAACTATCGCGCTTCTAATCCTTGAGGCCAGCAGCCATGCCGCTGAGAGTTTCTTAGCTGCATCCTTGGAAACTCTTCCAGCGCCTACCAGCGCCTCGAGGGCCTCTAGAGTGCCCAGGGTGCGAAGCGCTGGGTGCTCGCGTGCGTAGCGAAGTTGGTAGAGCTGCATCAACCACTCAACGTCGGAGATGGAACCACGACCTAGCTTTAGGTGACGGTTTGGGTCCGCGCCCTGAGGCAAGCGCTCGCTCTCGACACGGGCCTTAATTCGGCGAATATCTATTAGTTGCTTTGGGTTGAGCTGCTCCGGATACCGATAAGGATCTATTAGACCTACGAAGCTATCCCGAAGGGAATCTGAGCCCGTGATAGGCCTCGCCCTCGTTAGGGCCTGATACTCCCAGGTGTCTGCCCACTTTTCGTAGTAGCCACGGTAGGCATCTAGCGATTTGACCCTTGGTCCGTTTTTACCCTCTGGTCGCAAGTCAAGATCAAGTTCAAAGTTGAGCAGCGGGTCTTTCACTTTTGCCAGCAACGCTGACGTCAGCTTCTCAGCGGGCTGCTGCAGCAGCTCACCCGATCCTGAGTAGACCAGCATGACATCAGCATCAGAGCCAAATCCCAGCTCTCTCCCACCAAGTCTTCCCATTGCGATGACTGAAAGGTCTATCTCTATGCCCTCCGCCTTCTTGGTGTGTTCCAGCATGGCTTCGATATAGCACTCCGTAATCTCGGTGAGGCTCGTGCTTATAGCCCTCAAATCAAGTTCTCCTAGGACTGCCCCAGTTGCAGTTCTGAGGACCTCTCTTCGCCTAATCTGCCGCAGCGCCTCAGCTACTGATTCGTCACCAGCGCCTCGTTCAACAAGTGCCATCATCTCGCCAAGAATCTCGGCGCGTGTTGGACCATGTAGGTCATCTCGAGATGCGAACCAAGCAGAAGATTCCGGGATGTGTTCAAGTAACCTCGAGGCGAACGCGCTTAGCGAGAGGGTAACCATGAGCCGTTCAGCTGCGCCCGAAGAGTCTCGAAGCATTCTCAAGAACCAATGCGTCTCACCAAGCCGCTCACTAAGCCTGCGGAAAGTGAGAAGCGCCCTATCGGGTGCTGTCCCCTCAGCCATGTAGCGGATGAGCACTGGCAACAGAGTTCTCTGGATAACGGCCCGTCGCGAGACTCCGGATGTCAGTGCCTTTATGTGCTCAATTGCCCCCTTAGGGTCTTGGAATCCGAGTGCTATAAGCCGAGTAGAGATTTCCTCAGGCGATAGGGCCACCTCGCCTGGGGTTAGCGAAGCGGTGGCGGCAAGCAACGGCCGATAGAAGACTGTGTCATGCAGTAAGGCAACTTCGGATCGGATTCTTTGCCAGAGTCTTTCCAGCGCTTCGGCATCCCATGAGACATCGAGGGATCGAGCAACACGCCTGAGCTCATGTTGATCGGTAGGCATCAGGTGAGTTCTCCTGAGCTTCATGAACTGAACCCGGTGCTCAATGGAGCGCAGTGTCACGTAGTGATCTGCAAAAGTCGTGCGATCATCGCGAGAAAGAAGTCCCGCTGAGGAGAGTGCGTTGAGGGCGTCGAGCGTACTCATCACGCGGAGCGATTCATCACCGACCCCATGAACTAGTTGCAAAAGCTGCGCTGTGAACTCAACATCTCTTAGGCCACCACGCCCAAGCTTGATTTCCCGCTCCTGCTCGGCAGCTGGAATGTACTCCAAGACCCTGCGCCTAAGATTCCTAGCGCTCTCTACGATTTCCGCGCGATTCTGACGCTCCCAGATAAGTGGCTTGATCCGGTTGATGTAGTCATACCCCACCGTTTCATCGCCAGCCACGAACCTGGCCTTGAGGAGCGCCTGGAACTCCCATGGGTGCGCCCACTTCTGGTAATAGCTCAGATGGCTCTCAACCGTTCTAACAAGAGCGCCATCCTTGCCCTCGGGCCGGAGGTTTGGATCTACCTGCCAGAGTCCTGGCTCTG
>CAXNHX010000069.1:0-5613 GCA_964202305.1 Aquiluna sp. | reverse complement strand
GCCAAGGCAATCAAAGCCCAAGCCGTCGCAGCTAGAACCTAGACTTGTAGGCATGCGCGTTCTGGCAGCCATGAGTGGCGGAGTTGACTCCGCTGTCGCCGCTGCGCGCGCCGTAGAGGCCGGTCACGAGGTCGTAGGCGTTCATCTCGCACTCTCGAGAATGCCGGGAACCCTGCGCACAGGATCCAGGGGCTGCTGCACCATCGAGGATTCGATGGATGCTCAGCGTGCCGCCACGAAACTTGGCATTCCCTACTACGTCTGGGACTTCTCGGAGCGCTTCAAGCTCGATGTTGTTGATGATTTCGTCGCCGAGTATCAGGCTGGGAGAACACCAAACCCCTGCATGCGCTGCAACGAGAGAATCAAGTTCGCAGCGCTGCTAGAGCGCGGCTTGGCCCTTGGTTTTGATGCTGTCTGCACCGGACACTATGCCTCCGTGATGGAGGATGCCGATGGCAACTTTGAATTGCATCGCTCACTCGAGATGGCGAAGGATCAGAGCTACGTCCTAGGAGTTTTGACCCAGGAACAGCTCAAGCACTCAATGTTTCCCCTTGGTGCCACGGCCTCCAAAGACCTGGTTCGTGCAGAGGCTGACGCTCGAGGGTTGTCGGTTGCGAACAAGCCAGACAGCTATGACATCTGCTTTATCCCCGAGGGTGACACCCGAAATTGGCTCAGAGACTTCGTGCCATCAGATGCCGGCAAGATCGTTGACCAAGAGGGCAACCAACTCGGCGAGCACGATGGTCACGTTGGCTTCACCATTGGCCAGCGCAAGGGCCTGCGCATTGGGAGGCCGGCTGCCGATGGCAAGCCAAGGTATGTGCTGGAGATTCGCCCCAAAACCAACGAGGTCGTTGTCGGTCCCGAGGCTGCCCTGCAGATTGACCAGCTGGCTGGATCCAGGTATTCGTGGTGCGGCAAGGCACCACAAAACCCGAGTGAGTTCTTTGACTGCGAGGTGCAGGTTCGCGCCCATGGCGATACCGTTCCAGCAACCGCTGCGGTTGTCGATGGGGAATTGGTGATTAATCTCAAAGAGCCGTTCTATGGCGTTGCACCAGGACAAACCGCCGTTCTCTACCTGGGAACCAGAGTGCTGGGTCAGACCACGATTGATCGAACCAGAAGCGCGGTGAATGCCGGTGTCTAGCGCTAAGACGCGCATTGAAGAACTGCAGGAACTGATCGCTCGCTATCGCGATCTCTATTACAACCAGGACCAAACCCTGATCTCCGACGCCGAGTATGACGCTCTCGAGCGAGAGCTCAGACAACTCGAGCAAGAGCACCCCGAGCTAGCTGAAAACTCGCCAGCCCAAGGCGTTGGCTCCGCAGCGGGTGATGTGTTCGACCCCGTGCGACACCTCGAGCGCATGCTGAGCCTCGATAACGCCTTCGACAAGGACGAGTTCCTGGCTTGGAGCGAGAGGGTCGGCGGAGGACCTTTTCTTTGTGAGCCCAAGATCGACGGGCTTGCTGTCTCCCTAACCTACCAAAACGGCACCTTGGTAAAGGCTGCCACTAGAGGTGATGGCGAGGTTGGCGAGGATGTCACTCAGAACGTCCTGACCATTAAGTCCATCCCACACACCCTGCAGGGTGAGGACATTCCTGAGCTAGTAGAGGTGAGGGGTGAGGTTTTCTTTGAACTTGCAGACTTTGCCGAGCTCAACGCTGGGATTGTAGCTGCCGGTGGAAAGCCTTTTGCCAACCCTCGAAACTCAGCCTCTGGCTCTCTACGCCAGAAAGACTCCGCCGTGAGCGCCTCTCGGCCGCTAAAGATGCTGGTGCACGGGTTTGGAGTATGGCAGCCCGAGATTAAGACTCAGTCCGAGGTCTACAAAGCACTGAAGGCTCTGGGGTTGCCAACCACGGAGCGCTACGAGGTCTTTGCGGATGCTGAGGGTGCCTATGGTTTCATCGAGAAACTGCAATCAGAGCGACACTCGATCGAGCATGAGATTGACGGTGTGGTTATCAAGGTTGATGACCTAACCCGCCAGCGTGAACTTGGAACAACCTCGAGAGCTCCGCGCTGGGCGATTGCCTATAAGTACCCGCCTGAGCAGGTAAACACCAAGCTTTTGGATATCCTTGTGACGATTGGACGGACTGGTCGAGCAACCCCATTTGCTCGCGTAAGTGAGGTCCTCGTAGCCGGCTCCAGAGTTAAGTTTGCGACGCTTCATAATTCGCAGCAGATTAAGGACAAGGGTTTGTTGGTGGGGGACACTGTGGTTCTCCGCAAAGCTGGGGATGTCATACCCGAAATTCTGGGTCCGGTGGTCGACCTGAGAGACGGCACTGAGATTGAGTGGTCCTTCCCTAAGAACTGCCCACAGTGTGGATCGACTCTCTCTAGGCGAAACCCCAAGGACATAGACCTAATTTGCCCAAACCAAAAAGGTTGCCCTGGGCAGCTAGAGCGTCACCTGACATACCTGGCAGGCCGAGACGGATTCAATCTTGCATCCTTGGGGTCTGATATGTCATGGACTGAGGTACTCGAGCTAGCCGCTCTAGAACATCTGTCACTCCCTCCCGAGTTGTTGGAGCAGACTGATGATCCTAAAAAACTGGTTGAACTAGATGCAAGACGGAAGAGTTTTGTAAAGTCGGGATACTTAGGTGAAGAAACGGCCTCCGCTTTAGTCCGCGCGGTTCATGGCACAAGCCCCGCCCTGAGCCACATCGGTTCGCTTTTCTCGCTAGATCTTGAGGTGCTGAGGGGAGTTGAAACCCCGAGTGTTGACAAGGTAACGAGGCTCCCTGTCATTGATGGGAAATCAACCAAACCTTTCGTGAATGTCGACGGTGAGTTATCAACAAGTGCTTATGGGTTGCTGTTCAAGCTGACTTTGGCGAAGCGAGCCGAGCTCTGGCGCGCTCTAAGTTCACTCGGAATCCATTTGGTTGGAGCTGAAGTTTCGAAACTTGTTGCGTCTGAGATTGGCGAGTTCGACAAGCTACTCTCTCTTGACCCAGAATCTCTGACTAAAGCGAACGGTATAGGTGACGCCGTGGCTCAGTCCATTCGTCACTTCCTGCAGTTTGATGGCGGGGAAGACATTGTGAGAAGGTGGCTCGAGGCTGGCGTGCAATTTAAGAATCAACGAGATTTGCCTCAGAACGCAATTGGTCCACTCTCTGGGCTCCAAGTCTTGGTGACTGGGACATTGCGAAATTTTGATCGCGACTCCGCAAAGGAGGCTATAAAACTCGCTGGAGGTTTGGTTTCGAGTGGAGTTTCTAAGAACGTCACATTCGCCGTTGTGGGCGAGAGCGCCGGCATAAAAAAACTCACCAAAATGTCTGAGCTAGGTATTGAGATGATTGATGAAGATGAATTTATTCGAAGACTTAGAAAGGACGAAACTTGGGAAGCAATGGGGGATTCGCTCTTCTAGATATTGAAACTACGGGTTTCGGGATGCACTCAGGGGATCGGATAGTCGAGGTTGGGCTGGTTCTAACGGACGCAAAATTAGTAACAGAGCACTCATGGACGACTTTGATTAATCCTCAAAGAGATGTCGGTCCCAGTGGCGTGCACGGAATTCAGCAAGAGTGGGTTTCCAAGGCTCCTACATTTTTTGAGGTGGCAGACCATGTCGCATCACTCTTGGACGGTCGCCATGTGGTGGCGCATAACTCTTCATTTGACATCGGCTTTTTGAGGAGCGAGTTCGCAAATACCTCGGTTAGAACAAACATCGACCGGCTGGAAGTAATTTGTTCCATGCGGCTATCCAAAGCACTTTTACCTTCCCAGTCTCGATACAAGCTGAGTTGGCTGGCACACTCTCTGGGCTTGCGCCCCTCAGATCACTCTGCGTTAGGGGATGCGCTCACAACTCTCGAGCTGTTCACAAGGCTGATAGAAGCCTCTCCTGAAGTTCTAGACACTCTGTTGGAGAAACCAGTCTTTAGCGCAAAGGGAATCACAGGTGCTTCTGCGAGAACTTTAGTTCGTCCGGCTCAAATTCGAGAGAGTCGGAGCGGGCTTTTGGAAGAAATTCGTCGTCAACTTCCATTTAGAACGGGTCTTACAGCAGGGGTGATTGAATACTTGGAAACCCTTGACGAGGCGCTATTTGACAATTATTTGAGCGCTGACGAAATTCGAAGCTTGATCTCTCTTTCGAAATTCTGGGGCCTCGGAGCTGAGGAGATCGAGAACGCCCATGATGAGTATTTCAATGTCTTGCTTGAACAATGCTGGAGCGATGGAAGGTTAACGCCGACTGAATACGAGATGCTTAGAGTTCGTGGGGAGTGGCTAGGTATAGCAGTTGAGACTTTAGTGGGCGGACTTTCCGGAGACCCTGTTCTCGGGCGGCCGGTCCTACCGTTTGGCCTAAGAGAGGGGGATAGCGTTTGCTTGACAGGCGACATGATTCCGCCAAAAGCTGTCATAGCCGAACTTCTGACTGGACATGGAATCGCTGTCAAAACCTCTGTCTCATCAAAAACGAGCCTCCTTATTGCCGCGCAGGCGAACTCTTTGAGCGGGAAGGCTCTCAGAGCCCGTGAACTTGGTATCCCCATCGTGCCTGCGGCGGAACTTAGCGAAGCATTCCGGGCGTTGGCATCGGACTAAACTTAGGGGCCTAAAGCTAATTGAATTGAGATAAGCCCTATGTCTGAAATAACCCCGGACCTGGTTCGCCATCTTGCCTCGCTGGCAAGAATTTTGGTGACAGATGAAGAAGTTGAGACCCTAGCCGGGGAGCTGAGCGTAATCGTTGACTCGGTAGCAAAAGTGAATGAGGCCGTGAAGGGCGATGTTGTTGCAACCAGCCACCCAATCCCAATGGCAAACGTCTTCCGCGAGGATGTCATCATCCCGTCTCTCACTCAGGCTCAGGCTCTCTCTGGAGCGCCAGATGCTTTCGATGGCCGCTTCAAGGTCAACGCAATCTTGGACGAGGACTAGACCATGACCTTTATCGGTAAAAGCGCCAGCGAGCTGGCCCAGCTCATCGCCAAGGGCGATGCCTCAAGCCAGGCAATCACCAAAGAGTTCTTCGATCGCTCCGAGGCTCTAAATCACAAGACCTTCAGCTACCTGCACCTAAACCGTGAAACAGCGATGGCTGCAGCAAAGCTTGCAGATGACGAGAGAGCCAGTGGTAAGAGTGCTTCCGCCCTGCACGGTGTCCCAATTGCCGTCAAGGACGTGCTGACCACCACCGATGCTCCATCGACCTCGGGCTCAAAGATTCTTGAGGGTTGGATTCCGCAGTATGACGCAACCGTGGTGCGAAAACTGCGCGAGGCCAGGCTTCCCATCTTGGGCAAGACCAACATGGACGAGTTCGCCATGGGTTCTTCGACCGAGTACTCGGCCTATGGACCATCTCGAAACCCTTGGGATCTAGAGCGCATCCCGGGAGGCTCGGGTGGAGGTTCCTCCTCAGCAATTGCCGGTCACCTAGCTCCTTTGGCAATCGGTTCTGACACCGGAGGATCGATCCGATTCCCCGCTGCGGTAACCGGTTCAGTTGGTGCCAAGCCAACCTATGGAGCTGTCTCTCGCTATGGTGCGATTGCTCTGGCCTCATCACTGGACCAGATTGGTCCAGTCACCAACACCGTGTTGGA
>CAXNHX010000068.1:0-5714 GCA_964202305.1 Aquiluna sp. | reverse complement strand
ACAAAGCCTAATCTTCGCGTGAATGCAACTTTGGCTCTGTAGGGTTTACCGAGGTATCCCATGACTGAGCACTCAAATATCCCCGATCAGCCGTTAGGCCTTTCGCTAAACGAAACCGGTGGCAGCATCTCGGTCTACTCAGAGTCTGCGGAGAGTATTGCGCTCCACATTCTCGATGGCGATGACACCTCTAAAGTCTTACACCAGCTACCCCTTGAGCAAACAGCTGCTGGCATCTGGAGCGGCACCGACGAGCGCATCCAGCGCGGTATCAAGTATGTGCTTCGCGCAACTGGCCCTGAGGGACCAAGACATGCCTTTGATCCAGAGCGCAACCTACTGGACCCTTATGCCAAGGGCCTTATCCGAGAGAGCCCCAGGGACTATCACTGCGTAGCGGTGGACACCGGGTTTGACTGGCAGGGTGTTCAGAAGCCAAACACTCCACTGGGCGAGAGCATCATCTATGAGGCTCATGTCCGGGGCTTGACCAGAATCAACCCAGCCATCCCCGAGGAGATTCGAGGCAGCTATGCCGCGCTCGGTCACCCCGCAACCATCGAGTACCTGAGCAATCTAGGGATTACAGCCATTGAGCTGCTGCCCATTCAGGCGATTATCTCCGAGCCAAGGCTTATCAACCTTGGGCTAATCAACTACTGGGGTTACAACACCATCAACTTCTTCACCCCTCACATGCGCTACGCGGCTGAGAGCACCAGAGCGCAAGGGCCAGAGGCGATGATGGCCGAGCTCAAGACGGCTATACGCGAGCTGCACCGCGCTGGCATCGAGGTAATCATGGATGTGGTTTATAACCACACCGCGGAGGGTGGCTATAAGGGTCTCACCTACTCCTATCGAGGTCTAGACAACTCCAACTACTACCGCCAGGACGATGAGGGTAACTACCACGACACCACGGGGTGCGGCAACTCGTTGAACTTTGGTAACCCGATGGTCCAGAAACTCGCCCTTGACTCGCTGCGCTACTGGACCGAGGAGTTTCAGATCGATGGCTATCGCTTCGATCTAGCCGCAACCCTGGCCAGAGACGAATCCAACCACTTCCGCGCCGACCACCCGCTCCTGACCGCAATGCAGGCAGACCCGATCATTTCGAGTGCAAAGCTGATTGTTGAACCGTGGGATGTGGGTATGGGTGGTTGGCAGACCGGTAGCTTCCCTCCGGGTTTTCCCGAGTGGAACGACCGCTATCGCGATGCCGTCAGGAAGTTTTGGCTCACAGACCTCGCAACCGCGCGCAATGGGGGCAACCACCACAACGGGGTTCAAGAACTTGCCGGTCGCATCTCTGGCTCGCAGGACATCGTGAATGAGGGTTCTCCGCTTGGCAGCGTGAACTTCATCACCGCTCACGATGGCTTCACTCTCAACGATCTGGTTTCTCACAACGTCAAGAACAACTCGGCAAATGGTGAGGGAAACAGAGACGGCGCCAACAACAACCACAGCTTCAATCACGGTCACGAGGGCGAAACCCGCAATCCTGAGATCACTGCGGCAAGGCATAAAGCTGCGCGCAACCTCATGGGAACCCTGCTGCTCTCTGCAGGTGTGCCCATGATCAACGCGGGAGATGAACGCCTAAAAACCCAGGGCGGCAACAACAACGCTTACTGCCAGGACAACATCATCACCTGGCAACACTGGGACCCAACCGAACAACAAGATGATTTTTTTGCCACCACGAAACACCTGATCGAACTGCGCAAGCAAAACCCTGTTCTCAGACCCGAGCGATTCACCCATGCCGAGCCTCCAACCCCTGAGTTCGACCAGATGCTCTGGTTCAAGGGCACCGGCAAGCCAATGAGCGTTGAAGAGGATTGGCACAACCCCGAGCGCCGCACCATGCAGCGACTGAGCCTGCACCTGCTCCCAGATGGTTCACGCAATGGAATGCTGCTGGTCGTGAATGGTCGAGAGGCTAACAAACTAGTTACTCTTCCCGAACACGAGGGAGTGCTCAGCTACGAACTGGTTTGGGATTCCAGTGAAGCTCTGCCGCCTACGCAAGCCAAAACTCTTGCTCCTGGCGAAGAACTAGAGGTCGGTCCTGCCTGCACTGTGCTTCTCAAAGTCACTTCTCGATGACAACGAAATAGCCAATAAACAACCGATGCTGCATTCCAGTCACTAAATTGGGGCCATGGTTCAAAGTGGCGTGGGCAGATTTCCAATAACTTCGGTGTGGCCAAGTGTTGATGGCGGTAAGTACCCAGCCAAGGCATTTGTCTCAGAGGTCATCGACTTCGGCGCGGTTGCCTTCCGAGAGGGCCACGACGCCCTCGCCGTTGATTTAGTAATTACTGACCCATCTGGCAAGACAACGCGTCACCCGCTAACCCCGGGCGCTCCTGGGCTTGACCAGTGGAAGACTCAGCTGCAGCTGACGCACGAGGGTAACTACCGCTTCCACATCGCCGCCTATGACGACGTCTTCGAAACCTGGCATCACAACACCGAGGTCAAGCTAGCCGCCGGCATCGACCAGGGGCTGATGATGCTTGAGGGCAAGCGGCTCGCGGAGCGCTTTGGCGAAAAGAACAAGAAGGCTTTCGCCGAAATCGTAAAGATTTTTGAAACCGAGAAGGACCCGCAAACAACCTTCGACAAAGTCATGGCAGCCGGTTTTGCTACCAAGTCAAAAGCGAATCCGCTTTATGATCTCGAGACTCTGAGCGACGAGTTTGAGGTGTTGTGCGAGAGAACTTTGGCTGGCAGCGGAAGCTGGTATGAGTTCTTCCCACGCAGCGAGGGTGCTAAGAAGAACAAGGACGGCTCTGTCACTTCCGGCACCTTCAAGACCGCACTCAAGAGCCTTGACCGCGTTGTCGAGATGGGTTTCGACGTGCTCTACCTGCCTCCGGTTCACCCAATTGGAAGTGCCTTCAAAAAGGGTAAGAACAATTCACTAAATGCGGGTCCAGAAGAACCCGGCTCACCCTGGGCGATAGGAAATACCGCGGGTGGCCACGACACCATCCACCCTGACCTTGGCGCTGAGAAGGACTTCAAGGCCTTTGTCGCAAAGGCAAACAAACTGGGCCTTGAGGTTGCGATGGATCTTGCTCTTCAAGCCTCTCCAGATCACCCCTGGGTGAAGACCAATCCCGAGTGGTTCACGACTCGCGCTGATGGCTCTATCGCCTATGCCGAGAATCCCCCTAAGAAGTATCAAGACATCTTTCCGATCAACTTCGACAACGACCCAGAGGGCATCTTTGATGAGGTCTACCGGGTGGTTGCAAAGTGGATCTCTTTTGGCGTAAGAATCTTCCGAGTCGATAACCCGCACACCAAGCCGGTGAGCTTCTGGGAGCAGCTCATTGCAAAGGTGAACCAGAATCACCCCGGGACGATTTTCTTGGCCGAGGCCTTCACTAGGCCAGCGATGATGCACACCCTTGGCAAGGTTGGCTTCCAACAGAGCTACACCTACTTCACCTGGAGAAACTCCAAGGCCGAGCTCGAGAGCTACCTGACTGAACTCTCTCGAGACTCAGCCAACTTCTTTAGGCCAAATTTGTGGGTGAACACTCCAGACATCCTCACCGAATACCTGCAATACGGTGGTCGACCCGGCTTCAACATTCGTGCAACTCTTGCCGCGACCGCCGGCTCTAGCTGGGGTATGTATGCCGGCTACGAGCTTTACGAGTCGGTTGCAAGACCCGGGGCTGAAGAGAACATCGACAACGAGAAATACGAATACAAGTTCCGCGATTTCGCTAGGGCCCTTGCCGAGGGAAGCTCTCTTGCCCCAAGAATCAGCAAGCTCAACGAGATTCGTAAAGCGAATCCCGCGCTGCGCCAACTCAGAAACCTAAAGATTCAAAAAACCGATGATGAGGGGATTTTGTGTTTTTCAAAGCACCTCTCGGCATCGGTTACCGGAAAAGCGAATACCGTAATCGTCGTGGTGAATGTTGATCCACGTTCAGCAAGGGAGACCATGGTTCACCTTGATCTCGCCTCTCTGGAGCTGCCAACCAACTTCAAGGTGAAGGACCTCCTAACCGGTAAGAGCTACGAGTGGGGCAAAGACAACTACGTTCGCCTGGATTCATTCACCGAACCCGCACACATTTTTGAGGTGATTCGATGAACCCCGAGGCATCCGCGCTACAGGCAGTGGCGGAGGGTAGACACCACTCCCCTCACTCCGTGCTCGGCTTTCACCAGCAGGCCAAGAACTGGGTGGTTAGAGTCCTCAGACCCTTCGCGAAGACCGTAACCATCAGAACCAAGAAGGCTGAGCTTGCCCTCACGCATTTGTATGACGGCATCTGGGAACTCCGCGGCGACAAGGCACCTCCGGGTGACTATCGGATTGTCACGACCTACGACGCCGCAACCGAGTGGGTTTCAGACGACCCCTATCGTTATTTGCCAAAGCTCGGCGACCTAGATCTTCACCTGATTGGTGAGGGTCGTCACGAAGAGCTCTGGCAGGCACTTGGAGCCCACCTGATCGAATCTAAGGACACCCTTGGCGAGACCTCAGGTGTGAGCTTCAAGCTCTGGGCACCAAACGCGCAGGCTGTTCGAGTGGTGGGTGACTTCAACTCCTGGGATGGTCGCCTCTATGCGATGCGCTCGATGGGTGGATCGGGCGTTTGGGAGCTCTACATCCCCGGAGTCAAGGTTGGTGCACTTTACAAGTTCCAGATCCTCACCAAGAAAGGCAACTGGATCACCAAGATTGATCCGATGGCCAGAGCCTTTGAGATTCCCCCTGCAACAGCGTCGATCGTCACCAAGTCCGAATACAAGTGGCAGGACAGGGGCTGGATGGACGCTCGCGCAAAGCGCGATGCTTTGAAGTCTCCAATGAGCACCTACGAGCTACACCTGGGTTCGTGGCGCGGACCCAAGAACTATCGCGACATGGTCAGTGACCTGGTCGGTCACGTGAAATACCTGGGCTTTACCCACGTTGAATTCATGCCACTTGCAGAGCACCCGTTTGGTGGCAGCTGGGGCTACCAGGTGACCGGTTACTACGCCCCAACCTCAAGATTTGGCTCCGAGGACGACCTGCGCTACCTGATTGACCAGCTGCACCAAAACGGCATCGGCGTGATCATGGACTGGGTTCCCGCCCACTTCCCAAAGGATGACTGGGCCCTGGCAAAGTTCGACGGTGAGGCACTCTACGAGGATGCCGACCCGAGAAGGGGCGATCACCCCGACTGGGGTACCCACGTCTTTAACTTTGGTCGCACCGAAGTCAAGAACTTCCTGGTCGCAAACGCGCTCTACTGGCTCGAGGAGTTCCATGTGGACGGCCTCAGGGTTGATGCCGTTGCCTCCATGTTGTATTTGGACTACTCCAGAGAAGATGGCGAGTGGTTACCAAACATTCACGGTGGCCGCGAGAACTTGGATGCAATCTCGTTTCTGCAGGAGACTAACGCGACCGTTTATAAGCGCAACCCAGGTGTGATGATGATTGCCGAAGAGTCAACCGCATTCCAAGGCGTCAGCGCCCCCACTGACGTGGGCGGACTTGGCTTTGGGTTCAAGTGGAACATGGGCTGGATGCATGACTCACTCGAGTACATTCAAAAAGAACCCGTTTATCGCAAGTACCACCATGGCGAGATCACCTTCTCGATGCTCTATGCCTACGACGAGAAGTTTGTACTACCCATTAGCCATGACGAGGTTGTCCACGGCAAAGGCTC
>CAXNHX010000067.1:0-5739 GCA_964202305.1 Aquiluna sp. | reverse complement strand
GCGCTTTTCCAACTGAAACCAAGACTTTCGGGCGTGAAGTCGGACTACGACAGGGTTCTAAAACAGCGAAACGCACTACTCAAGTCAGCAAAGACGGTGAAGAACGCCGACCTCAGCACTCTGGACATCTGGGATGACCAGCTGGTTTCCCTAGGGGTGGAAATTATCCTGCAGCGCCTCGAACTCATCGAGAAATTAGGTCCTTTGCTCAGCGATTTCTATCGCAAGCTTTCTGGAGCGGAGGAAGAGATCAAACTCTCCTTGGTTTCGGCAATTGAAGACGATGATGAGTTCAACGAGCTTCCAAACAACCGTGAAGAGCTCTCCAACCTTTTCTATGAGCGCCTTTCAGAGACTCGATCCAAAGAACTCGAGCGCGGCATCACCCTAGTTGGACCCCATCGCGACGAGCTGTTGATCCAAAAAGATGGTTTAGTTGCCAGATCACACGCTTCCCAAGGCGAGGCCTGGTCCCTAGCGCTTGGCCTCAAGCTTTCCTTAGCCACCCTGATTCGAGAGAGTTCAAACCTGGGCGACCCGGTTTTGTTGCTCGATGATGTCTTCGCCGTGCTTGATGTGGGTCGCCGAGCAAGGCTTTTGGAGTTTGTGCTTGGGTATGAACAAGTAATTGTCACGGCCGCGGATAAAGACATGGCGCCAAAAATAGACTGGGCCGAGGTTTACATGGTTCAAGGAGGCGTGCTCACTCTTGAAAATTAACTTCGATATCGCCGACAGATTCTTTAGAGAGTTTTTGCGCAACAGCCACGGCATGGTTTCCAAGGATGCCAAGCGCAGGGCTGAGAACCAGAAGCGAGGGTCACAGCCCTTTGACAAGGGAAGGTCTCCCATCACCGCCGGTGCTGGCTTGGATGAAATGCTTGGAGAGTTCAACTGGACCTCAAAGTTAGAGAAGGCGACTCTATTCACTCAGTGGGAGAAAATCGTTGGCCCCGAATCCGCCGAGGCGTCTTACCCCGAGGACCTAGAGCGCATGGTGCTGACGGTGCGCTGCCGATCAACCGCGTGGGCCACGCAGTTGAGGCTGTTGCAGGTCGAGATTTTGGCGAAAGTAAATCAAACCCACCCTGATCTCGAGATTGAAGAGGTGCGTTTTATCGGCCCCTCAGCGCCAAGTTGGAAAAAAGGCCCAAGATCCGTTCCTGGGCGGGGTCCGCGCGACACCTACGGGTAATCACCATATGCCCGGCTTTTTCTGCCCTCTGAGGTAGAATTACAGGGTTAGCAAACCCGAATCTAAGTCAGTCCAGGACTGCATTTCAGTGGAGCTAACCCGAACGGGAAGTAACTGAATATGTCTGAAGAAAAAAGGAATTACGACGCCACGAACATTCAGGTCCTTGAAGGACTGGAAGCGGTTCGAAAAAGACCGGGTATGTATATCGGCTCCACCGGTCCCAGAGGTTTGCACCACCTGGTCTACGAGATCGTTGATAACTCGGTAGACGAAGCTCTAGCTGGCTACTGCGACAACATCAATGTTGTGATCACCAAGACCGGAGATATCAGGGTCAGCGACAACGGTCGAGGCATTCCCGTTGACATGCACCCAATCGAAAAGAAACCAGCCGTTGAGGTCGTTCTCACCGTTCTGCACGCGGGTGGAAAGTTTGGCGGCGGCGGTTACGCCGTTTCTGGTGGTTTGCACGGTGTAGGAGCGTCGGTTGTAAACGCGCTATCAGAGACCCTCTCCGTCGAGGTTCGCAGAGATGGCTTCACCTGGAGCCAAGACTTCTCCATCGGTGTGCCAGATGCCCCGCTTAGGAAGGGCGCTGCAACCAAGGAGACCGGAACCACCATTCGCTTCACCCCGAGCGCCGAGATCTTCGAGACTGTTGAGTTTGACTACGAGACCCTGAGGGCTCGCTTCCAGCAGATGTGCTTCCTAAACAAGGGTCTGCGAATCAATCTGCTAGACGAGCGCAATGAGCGCACCGACAGCTACCACTACGAGCGCGGCCTAATTGACTACGTCGAGTACCTAAACTCCGCCAAGAAGGTTGAGACCGTTCACGATGAAGTGATCTCGGTGGAGTCCGAGAATAAAGAGAAGACCATGAGCGTCGAGATTGCGATGCAGTGGACCACCGGATATAACGAGGGTGTCCACACCTACGCAAACACAATCAACACCCACGAGGGCGGTACCCACGAAGAGGGTTTCCGTGCCGCTCTGACCTCACTGTTGAACAAATACGCTCGTGACAAGAACCTGCTGAAGGAAAAGGACGAAAACCTAACCGGTGACGACGTCCGTGAGGGCCTAACAGCGGTTGTGTCTGTAAAGCTCACCGAGCCTCAGTTCGAGGGTCAGACCAAGACGAAGCTCGGTAACACCGAGGCAAAGGCTTTTGTTCAGCGAGTGGTAAACGATCAGCTTGGTGACTGGCTCGAACGCAATCCCGTTCAGGCCAAAGAGGTTATTCGCAAGGCAATTCAGGCTGCTAGCGCAAGACTCGCGGCTAGGAAAGCTCGCGAGGCGACCAGGCGCAAGGGCCTTCTGGAATCAGGCGGCATGCCAGGCAAGCTTCGTGACTGCTCCTCGCGGGATCCCGTGGTCTCCGAGATCTACATCGTCGAAGGTGACTCGGCCGGCGGCTCTGCGGTTCGCGGTCGCGACCCGGAAACCCAGGCGATCCTGCCACTGCGCGGAAAGATTCTGAACGTAGAGAAGGCAAGGCTCGACAGGGCCTTGGCCAACACTGAGGTTCAGGCTCTGATTACCGCCTTTGGAACCGGTATTGGCGAAGACTTCGATGTGAGCAAGATCAGATACCACAAGTGCATCCTGATGGCTGATGCCGATGTTGATGGCCAGCACATTCGAACCCTTTTGCTGACCCTGTTGTTTAGGTACATGAGGCCTTTGATTGAGCACGGCTACGTGTACATGGCGCAGCCACCACTGTTTAGGTTGAAGTGGTCTAACGCGGAGCACGAGTACGTGTTTACCGACGCAGAGCGAGAGGCGGCTCTAGCCCGCGGAGCAGCTGCCGGCAAGAAGCTTCCAAAGGAAAACTCCATCCAGCGCTACAAGGGTCTGGGCGAGATGGACTACGACGAGCTCTGGGAAACCACCATGAACCCCGCCACCAGAACGCTTTTGCAGGTAACCCTGGATGACGCCGCATTGGCGGACGAGGTCTTCTCAACCCTGATGGGTGAAGACGTTGAAAGCCGCAGAAACTTTATTCAGCGCAACGCCAAAGACGTCCGCTTCTTGGACATCTAGGCGAGGGAGATAGACATGTCAGAAAACCAAATGGACAAAATCGAACAGATCGACCTTCAGGTCGAGATGCAGCGCAGCTATCTCGACTACGCAATGAGCGTTATCGTCGGGCGAGCCTTGCCGGATGTGCGAGACGGCCTAAAGCCGGTGCACCGCAGGGTGCTCTATGCGATGTATGACGGTGGCTACCGCCCAGACAAGCAGTTCTCTAAGTGCTCTCGCGTTGTTGGCGACGTTATGGGTCAGTTCCACCCGCACGGTGACAGCGCAATTTATGACACCCTGGTGCGTTTGGTTCAGGACTGGAACCTGCGCTACCCACTGGTTGCGGGCCAGGGTAACTTCGGGTCCCCCGGAAATGACCCAGCTGCTGCCCCTCGTTACACCGAGTGCAAGATGGCACCGCTCGCGATGGAAATGGTCCGCGACATCGACGAGGAAACCGTCGACTTCCAAGACAACTACGACGGTAGGACCCAGGAACCAACGATTTTGCCGTCGAGGTTCCCAAACCTGCTGGTAAACGGTTCCATAGGTATTGCCGTGGGTATGGCTACCAACATCCCACCCCACAACCTCCGTGAGATCTCTGCCGCAGCCCAGTTTGTGCTGGCAAACCGAGAGGTAACTGGCGAGGCCCTTATTGAAGAGCTAATCAAGATCGTAAAGGGTCCGGATTTCCCAACTGGTGCCCAGATCCTTGGTCGTCGCGGCATCGAAGACGCTTATCGCACCGGCCGTGGTTCAATCACGATGCGCGCGGTTGTCAACGTAGAGGAACTTCACAACCGCACCTGCCTAGTGGTTACCGAGCTTCCATATCAGGTAAACCCTGACAACCTGGCCCTAAAGATCGCCGAGTTGGTCAAGGAGGGCAAGCTAACTGGTGTCGCAGACATTCGTGACGAGACCTCGGGTAGAACCGGTCAACGCCTGGTGATTGTCCTAAAGAAGGACGCGGTTGCCAGGGTTGTCCTCAACAACCTGTACAAGTACACCCAGCTCCAGGAGAACTTCGGTGCCAACATGTTGGCCCTGGTTGACGGTGTTCCAAGAACGCTGTCCATTGATGGATTCATCACTCACTGGGTAGACCACCAGATCGACATCATTGTTCGCAGAACCCAGTTCCGTCTGCGCAAGGCGGAAGAGCGAGCCCACATCCTGCGCGGATACCTCAAGGCACTCGATGCCCTTGACGACGTAATTGCGCTGATCCGCAAGAGTGCAACGGTTGAGGATGCTCGAGATGGCCTAATCAAGCTGCTCGACATCGACGAGTTGCAGGCCAGGGCCATCCTGAACATGCAGCTGCGACAGCTTGCAGCCCTTGAGCGCCAGAAAATCATCGACGAAGCAGCTGAACTTGAGAAGCAGATCGCGGAGTTTATGCGCATCATTGCTGACCCAGTAGCGCAGCGTGGAATCGTCTCCGACGAGCTAGCGGAAATCGTCGCCAAGTATGGCGATGACCGCCGCAGCGAGATCCTGCTTGGTTACGACGGCGATGTCAGCGTTGAGGACCTCATCCCAGTTGAGGAGATGGTTGTAACCCTGACCACCGGCGGCTACATCAAGCGCACCCGAAGCGACAACTACCGTCTGCAACACCGCGGTGGCAAGGGCGTGAAGGGTGCCAGCCTGAGGGCGGACGATGTGGTGCAGAACTTCATCGTCTCGACAACTCATCACTGGCTAATGTTCTTCACCAACACCGGGAGGGTCTATCGCTCCAAGGTTTACGAGGTGCAGGAATCGGGTAGAGACTCGAAGGGCCAGCACGTAGCGAACCTGCTAGCCCTTCAGCCAGATGAACGGGTGGTAGAGGTCATCGACCTAAAGGACTACCAGCAGTTCCCATACCTAGTGCTGGCCACCAGGAGTGGATTGGTCAAAAAGACCGCACTCGATGTTTATGACACCTCGAGAACCGGCGGCATTATCGCTATCAAGCTGCGTGAAGGCGACGAGCTGGTCAATGCGATGCTGGTGAACGAGGAGAACGATGTCCTAATGGTTAGCCGCAAGGGCATGTCAATCCGCTTCGGAGCGGGCAATGACTCCATGCGACCCATGGGTCGCGACACCTCAGGTGTTATTGGCATGGCCTTCCGCAAGGGTGACGAACTGCTCTCGGCCAGCGTTATTGGCGAAGCCGGATTCGTATTCGTTGTCACCGAGGGTGGTTACGCAAAGCGCACCTCAGCCGATCAATACCGCGTTCAAAAGCGTGGCGGTATCGGAATCAAGGTAGCCAAGCTGGATGAGAAGCGTGGAGACCTGGTTGGATCCCTGATTGTTGAGGAATCTGACGAGGTCTTGGTAGTGCTCGCCTCCGGCAAGGTCATCAGGACCTTTGCCTCGGAAGTTCCAGCCAAGGGACGCGACACCATGGGTGTTGTTTTCGCTAGGTTCGAGGACGGTGACTCAGTTTTGTCGCTAGCGAAGAACACAGAGCGTAATCTAGAGGCTGGAATTGAGGCCGA
>CAXNHX010000066.1:0-5892 GCA_964202305.1 Aquiluna sp. | reverse complement strand
CTAGACACCGCTAACGTGGCAGACCCAGTGAACAAGGTCGCAGTTGAGATCCTTCAGAACGCAACCCTGTTCCGCTTCGACGGCTCTGACGTTATGCCAGCAGCTGTTGGTGCAGGTTCGTTCTGGACCGAAATGACCGCATGGGTTGCTGAGGACAAGTCTGACCAGGCTGTTCTGGATGCAATCTACGCAACCTGGCCTTACTAAGGCTTAGGGAAAACTCTCTGAGTTAGTGCTTGGGGCCCACATTTTGTGGGCCCCAAGTCTTCAGGTAGGTTAGGAAATTATGAGGGCCATCAACATCTTCACTCGAGCCACGCCGCTTGAGATCATTACCGAGAACTTCACACTGCTAGCTTCAGCCCTCCTAGCTTTTGGTGCAGTCGTATTTTTGATTTTCTTGCTCGCAGAGCGCACATCCGTAAAAGCCCAAGAGTGGCTAAAGTACTTAGTTTTCTTGGTCCCAGCATTGCTGCTGCTGACCGTAGGTTTGATTTACCCGACCATCCGAACAATCTTCATGTCTTTCATGGATGCCAAAAGTGACGAATACGTTGGCTTTGACAACTACGTCTGGGCTTTCACGATTCCTGAGATCGTCACTGTTCTGCAGAATACTGCGCTTTGGGTGGTAGTAGTTCCGACTGTGTCTACCGCCATCGGGCTTGCTATTGCCTACATGACAGACCGCATGAAGCGCCCAGCAGCCATCAAGAGCCTCATCTTCATGCCGATGGCTATCAGCTTCGTGGGTGCCGGTGTGATCTGGAAGTTCATGTACAACTACCAGGCAAATCCAAACCGTGAAGAGATTGGCTTGCTGTCAGCAATTTGGAGAGCTTTAGAGCTTCCGCCCGTGAACTGGCTGCTCGAAGCGCCTCTAAATACTTATCTTTTGATCATCGTTATGATCTGGATTCAGACCGGTTTTGCAATGGTCGTATTGGCTGCCGCAATCAAGAACGTTCCAGACGAAATTGTCGAAGCCGCCATGCTTGATGGTGCAACACCAATCAAGCGCTTCTTCCTAGTTACTATCCCAATGATTCGGACCACCCTTGTCGTGGTTCTAACGACAATCACGATTGGAACACTCAAGGTGTTCGACATCGTGAGAACCATGACAGGTGGAAACTTCTCCACGAACGTGATTGCCAATGAGATGTACTCGCAGTCTTTCAGGCAAATGAATTACGGGCAGGGGTCTGCCCTCGCCGTGATCCTCTTCATTGCTGTGATTCCAATCATCATTTACAACATTCGACAACTTCGACTAGAGAGGACGGAGCGCTAATGGCAACCGCAATCTTCCAAGGTCGAGCTCGTCGACGCGCCAAGAATATTTTCAGCTCACCTATCGCGGCCTTTTTTGCCTGGGTGCTGGCTATTGTCTGGACGATCCCAACATTTGGTTTGTTGGTTTCATCCATCAGGCCAGAAAAGGACATCAACACCAGCGGATGGTGGACTTTCTTTGTAAACCCAAACATCTCGTTCGACAACTACCAGACCGTATTGTTCGAGGGCACGACAACCAACCCGCCGCTGTTCCAATTCTTCTTCAATTCACTCGCAGTGACGCTGCCAGCAGTGATTTTCCCAATCACCCTCGCGGTCTTCGCGGCATACGCACTGGCCTGGTTTGATTTCAAGGGCAAGGACTTCATTTTCTTCACTATCTTTGCCCTGCAGGTGGTGCCACTTCAGTTGACTCTGGTGCCGCTGCTGCAGCTGTTTGCCAAAGGCCTGGTAATTGGGGATGTAACGGTCATCCCTGATCTCGGCATCACGGGTACCTATATTCCAATTTGGATCGCTCACACGATTTTTGGATTGCCGCTAGCCATCTTCCTACTTCACAACTTCCTCGCTCAGATCCCCAGGGAGCTGATTGAGGCGGCTCGTGTTGATGGGGCAGGTTGGTTCACGCTCTTTAGCAAGATTGTGTTGCCGTTGTCGATTCCAGCAATTGCCTCCTTCGCGATCTTCCAGTTCCTTTGGGTCTGGAACGATCTGCTAGTGGGTCTGACCTTTGGTGGTGGGGCTAAGGAGGTCGCGCCTATGACGGTGCGAATCGCTGAGATGGTGGGAACTAGAGGGTCTGGCTGGGAAGTGCTGACAGCCGGAGCATTCGTTTCAATGGTGGTTCCACTGATCGTATTCTTCGCCCTGCAGCGCTACTTTGTGAGAGGCCTGTTGGCTGGATCGGTTAAGGGCTAAGGCCTAAGCTCAATCAACTCTTTGATTAGCTTTGCGCTGTCCTTTGGCGTCCTCACCTGAGTCACGTGATCTACATAGAAGATCCCAAAGCGCTTTGCCAAACCCTCGGCCCATTCGATGTTGTCCATCAGTGACCAGGCAAAGTAACCGCGCAGGTCGACTCCTTGGTCGAGTGCATCGAGTGACGCTGCGATGTGGTTGAGGTAGTAGTCAACTCGTCCTGAATCGTGAACCTCGCCATCGACTAGCTTGTCGTCAAAGGCGCCACCGTTCTCAGTCACGTATAGCGGTACTCCCGGCAAACGCTGTGCCGTTGCCTTTAGGGTGGTGGTCATCGAAGGGGCATGAATTTCCCAGCCCATTTCAGTTCTCGGCTCGTGCGGATTCATTGCAGCTCCTGCAGGAGTCCCAGGGAACAACGAAAAGTCTTGCCCAACTGCCTGCTTGGCCTGTTCTTGAGCAGCGATGACTCTAAATGGCGTGTAGTAGTTGATGCCCAGCCAATCAATCGGGGCGGCAATCTTCTTCAGCTGGTCTTGATCCAGGAAGGCCCAGTCGGTGATGTGCTTGGTGTTATCAAACAACTGTTGCTCAAGTGGGCGACCAGCCAGTAGGTCGAGCCAGAAGCGGTTCTGCAGCAGGTCGACGTAGTCGGCAATGTGCTCAACCTCTGGCTCATCTGCAATCGCAGTTGTGAGATTCAACACGGTTCCAAGATTCTTTAGGCCATGCGAGCGCAGGACCTCTAGGCCAGACGCGTGAGCTGTCATCAGGCGGTAGGCAGCCTCGAAGCCCTTAGCGGCATCGCCGTGACCGGGAGCATGAATCTTTGTGGTGTAGCCAAGGTAGGCAGAGACCCAGGGTTCGTTTAATGTTGCCCACATCTCTACCCTGTCGCCCAGTCTTGAAGCGACCAGGTCGGTGTATTCGGCGAAGTAGTTGTGAATGTCCTTGTTGTTCCAGCCGCCAATTGCCTCTAGCTCACTCGGGAGATCCCAGTGGTAGAGGGTGAGAACCGGCTTGATGTTTCGTGCGCGCAGACCATCAACTAGGCGGTCGTAAAAAGCCAGTCCGGCTTCGCTCTTGTCCTTGCCACCCGGCATGACTCTTGGCCAGGAGACTGAGAAGCGATAGGCATCTACTCCCAGCCAGGCGAGGTTGTCGAGGTCTTCCTCGAGCCTGTTGACGTGGTCACAGGCCGGGTCCGCCTTGGTCCCATCGGAGATGTTTCCCGGCACTGCGGCAAAGTCGTCCCAGATGCTTGAGCCTCGACCTTGAGAGTCGCCTTCCACTTGCCATGAGGCCGTTGCGGCACCCACTATGAAGTTGCTGGGAAATCGTTGGGCTAATTGCTTTGGGGCGCTATTCTCGGACATGTTCGAAAGTCTATTTCTTTAGAAGAAGCTATTGCCCGAAACCCAGTTCGAGTTCTACGACGATCCCAAGCCCAAGCGCAGGGGCTGGCTTCGCATTCTTCTGATCTCAATGGCCACTGTTGTAGGGCTTTTTGTTGCCACCCTTGGCGGGGGTTATTTGTATCTGACAACTCAACTAGCTGCCGCAGGCGTCGATGTTTTCGCAACGGATGGTGAAACTTTCGATCTTCCTACGGCCGCAGAGATTCAGGGGCCAATAAGCGTTTTGGTCATCGGCTCAGATACTCGTGAGGGCCAGGGATCCAGCGAGTATGGTCCCGTTGGTTCCTCACTTGCAGATGTGATCATCCTGTTCCACATCTCGGCAGATCGTAAGAACGCCGTTGCGTTGAGCTTCCCAAGAGATCTCATGGTTGCGGTTCCCAGTTGTCCTGATCCAGATGGCGGAGAACCCTCTTCACCAAAGGAGTTTGCACAAATCAACTCAACGCTTCAGATTGGCGGCCCAGCATGCACGCTGCTGGCTGTCCAGCAGCTGACCGGCGTTACCATTCCATATCTCGCCATGATTGACTTCAAGGGCGTCATCGCGATGAGCGAAGCGGTTGGCGGCGTTGACGTTTGCGTGGCAGAGCCGATTAGCGATCCCAAGACCAATCTCTATCTTGATGCCGGTGAGCACACCCTCGAGGGAGCCGACGCTTTGGCCTTTCTGAGAACTCGCTACGGTGTAGGCGATGGTTCGGACCTCTCCAGAATTTCAAACCAGCAGGTGTTCCTAACCTCACTTGCGAGAAAGCTCAAGGACGAGGGAGCACTCACAAACCCGTTCTCAATGTTCCGCATCGGAACCGCTGCGCTTGAGAACATGACGCTCTCCAACTCCCTCACCGACCTCGGAGTCATCTTCGGCATGGCACGCGAGGCAAATGACGTTGATCTTGACAAAATCACCTTCTTGAAGCTTCCGGTCTATGACCTAGATGGTGAATACGCGGGAAGAGTTGCCGTAGTTCCTGACAGGGCCCAGTTACTCTTCGACAAGATCGCCAACGATGAGCCACTAATCATCGAAAAAGCCAACGTTGGAACCGGCGCTATTGTCGCCGAGGAGCCATTGGATCCAGAGGCAACCGCTGAGCCGGAGGCAACGGAAGCAGTGACTGAAAGTGCTATTACGAGTAGTGAATCAGAGGCGCTTCCAGAGTGGGTTCAGGGCACCAACGCATCAGTCAAGACCTGCAGTAGCTAGAGTCCCCACACCTGTGGTTTTCCTATAGGCTTTACGGGCACAAGGAGACGTCGCATAGCCCGGTCGAGTGCGCCTCACTGCTAATGAGGTAGGGGTCTTAAAAGCCCCTCGGAGGTTCAAATCCTCTCGTCTCCGCTCCTAATGTTTACTTTTTTGCCCCAGTTTGTTTCCGGAGACTTTGCGCTGGGTTTGTCGTCAATGGTTTTTGATGAGGGCATGAAAAAACTACTCGCTATTACCTCTAGCCTCGCCCTGACTCTCGGGCTTGGTTTTTCCGTTCCCGCACAGGCTGCGGACGAATTCACTATCACCGAACTCGCGCTCTTTGACGGCGGTTCTGGAGAGGGCGGCGCTGAAATCGCCAGCTATCACAAGGCCTCAGAGCAGGTCTACATCACTAACGGTGCTGCGAACCGCATCGACATCGTCTCCATCTCCGACCCAGAAAACCCGACACTCGTGAAGTCTGTGGACATGTCTAGCTACGGTGACGGGATTACTTCGGTGGCTGCCGGTAAGTATGTGATTGCAGTTGCCACCCACACCGAGCCAACCTTTGCAGCTGATGGAACCCCGAAGCTGAACCCTGGCAAGCTCGTTGTGATGTATCCGTCGGGCAAGTTGATTCGAACCATCAACTTGGTGGGCTCGCAGCCCGACTCGGTCACCTTCACACCAGACGGCATGACAGCACTGGTTGCCATCGAGGGTGAGCCAATTTGTGCTGGAGACAACCCTGCTACAGCTGCGGACGAGTCAACCGATTACTCCTTGGCCAAGGATCCCAAGGGAGCTATCGCCGTTGTCGATCTCACTCGACCAAGAACTGCGGTTGCAAAGCTCGCAGGTTTCACCGGCTTCGATGCAGCGAGCCTCAAGAGGGCTGGCGTGGTGGTTTCACTCACCGCTACTCGACCCGAGGTAGACATTGAACCAGAGTATGTCTCGGCCATCTCAAACCAAGTCGCCTATGCATCGCTGCAGGAGTCAAACGCAATCGCGCAGATTGACATCCGTAACGCCAGGGTGACTCGCATCTTCTCA
>CAXNHX010000065.1:0-5991 GCA_964202305.1 Aquiluna sp. | reverse complement strand
GTGTGAAGTCATTGGAACATTGTGCCACGGATGAGATGCTTGCGTTTTACTGAACGAGTGTTTAGTCTATTGAACATGCGTTCAGCCATCGACTCCAGAGAGCACCTCATTGAGGTAGCAACCAAGGTGTTTGCGCGCGAAGGCTTTGCCGGCACGAGCCTTCGAATGATTGCCGTCGAGGCAGGAGTTTCAGCTGCCCTGCTGGTCCATCACTTTGGATCTAAGCAGCGCCTGATCGAAGAGACCATCGAGACCACTCTCGGTGAGTGGATGCGAGATAAAGACCACCTGGCAGAACTTCCCCTAAGCGAGGCCCTCAGCCAGTGGCCTCAAACTGCCCAAGATGGACAACAGAAACTCGCTTTCTTTAAGCAAGTCATGCTCTCTGGCGGAAAGCCAGCCCAACTGCTTCTGGAACGCATGCACTTCGAGGCCAGGGAGCGGCTCACCGCTATGACCAAGTCGGGAGTGATGAGGGATATTGCAGACATCGATACCGCTGCCCTGCTGCTCGCGGTCTATGGAATGGCGCCACTGATCCTGAGCGAACCCGTAAAGAAGATTCTGGGAGGGGACATAACAGATCCCGAAATCTCAGAGAAACTCGCAAGGAGCTCACTTGAGCTCTTTGCGCTAATTCGGGAAGGGCAAACCCCTCCCCAAACTAAAGAAAGAGCTGGAGAGAAATGACGACAGTTATTGCCTTCCAGAATCTCGTGAAGCGCTATGGCAAGCAGTTGGCCGTGGCAGATCTAACTGCAAACGTTGAAAGCGGAAAGATCACGGGATTCTTAGGCCCAAATGGAGCGGGTAAATCAACATCGCTCCGCTGCCTTGTTGGTTTGGCAAACCCAACCAGCGGGCAAGCAACCATTTTTGGTAAGCCATATCAAGAAATCGCAAACCCGCTCTCGCGAGTCGGCACCGTGCTCGACAGCCGTGGTTTCCACGGCTCGCTAACCGGATCTCAGAACCTGAAGGTTATGGCTGCCGCCGCTGGAATCGCAAACAACAGAGTGGATGAGGTGCTGTCACTGGTTGAGTTGAGCGACGCCGCTGACAAGCGAGTAAAGGGTTACTCACTTGGCATGAAGCAGCGACTCTCTCTAGCGGGGGCCATTCTCGGAGACCCCGAGGTGCTGATTCTCGATGAGCCCGCGAACGGCCTGGACCCAGCTGGCATCGCCTGGCTGCGCAACTTCCTTCGCAACCTGTCCTCGAGTGGCAGGACAATCCTGGTGTCGTCACACCAGCTCGCCGAAATGCAGAACACCGTCGATAACGTGCTGATCATCAACAAGGGTCAGCTGATTGCCGATGGCAACATGCGCGAAATCATTGGTGAGGGCAGCCTCGAAGAGGCCTTCCTCCGACTAACGCTGGGAGAGATGCAGTGAACCTAATCAAGTCTGAATGGCGCAAGCTCATCTACGCTCGCGCTCACTGGGGCCTGCTCATTGCGGCAACCTTCATCTCAACCCTGTCCGTAGTGGTGACACCGTTCATCATTGACAGCCAGGGTGAGCTTTTTGGTTTCGGCCTGGAGCAAACCGAGGCAATCGACTCGACCTATGCCAATGGCATTTCGGGTTACATCTTCGCCATCATCTTGGGAATCATGCTCATGGCCGGTGAGTTCCGCCACGGTACCGCTGTTGCCACCTTCCTAACCGCACCAAAGCGCGGCAGCGTGCTAACCGCAAAGCTGGCAATGGCAGCCATTGGTGGCGTGCTGATCATGTGGATCTCCACCGGAGTCTCATTCCTCGCTGGCTACATCACGCTGCTGAACTTCGAGAACGCGGCTGCACCAAGCGATGACCTGTTCCTCAACACGGTTATTGCCTCCACAATCGGTGGGGCCGTGCTAGGTGTCATCGGCGTAGCACTTGGAACTCTAGTCAGGAACCAGATGCTTGCGATCACCGGAGCCCTGGTCTACCTGTTCGTGATTGACCCAATCCTGCTTGCGGTCTGGCCAGATGCAGGCAAGTACCTGCCGACTGGCTTGATCACGGCAATGCTGGCAATTGACGTCAACGCTCCCGAACTCGGTTTCGACACTTCAAACTACCTGCCCGCAATTGAAGCCACCGGCTTCCTACTCGCCTATGGCGTGGTGTTTGGTGTGCTGGCAGTTGCGACCAGTCTCCGCAGAGACATCGACTAAACCCCTAGAGACCGGGCCGAGATCCTTCGGCCCGGTTTCGCATTTCCAAAGCATGCCCTCGATTGCCCCTTCAAAAGCGGCATGAACATGGAATGATTCACTCATGAGCAATGTCGCCATCATCACCGGAGCTGGTTCCGGCTTTGGACTCGGGCTGTCCCAAAAACTAGCCAGCAACGGCTGGGTGGTCTACGCAGCCGACAGAAACCCCGAGTCTCTGAAGCAATTCAAGGGCTCTGCAATCAAACCCCTCCCGCTCGATGTGACTGACGCTAAGGCAGTTCAAGCCGCAGTGAATAAAGTGATCAAAGCTGAGGGATCCATCGACCTTATGGTCGCCAATGCTGGCTACGGAAACTTCTCCTCCGTCGAAGAAACCACCCCGGAGCAGGTCCGAGCCATCTTCGAGGTTAATTTTTTCGGCGTTGAAAACTGCGTAAGGGCAGTGCTCCCTCAAATGCGCAAGCAGCGCTCGGGCAGAATTCTGATGACGACTTCGGTTGTGGCACATGTGTCCTTGGTTGGACTTGGTTGGTATTCCGCCACCAAGCACGCAATTAGGGCAATGTCGAACGCCCTTAGGCAAGAGGTTCGTCACCTGGGCATCAAGGTTTCCACGATCGAACCCGGCACCTCCAAGACTGGATTTGGGGCAGTTGCTTTTGGACTCATGAACGACTCACGGGGCATTGGTGAGTATGACGGTGTTATGCGGGGACTCGATAAGTGGCTGGGTGGTCTTTACAGAATCTCGCCCGGGCCAGACAAAGTCGTGAACAAGATGTACAAAGCCGCCACCGCTAGGCGGCCGCGCGCTGCTTATCCGACGAGTTGGGATGTGGTGGCGTTCAAGCTTGCCTTCTACATACTCCCTAGGTCTGCCATGGATGGCCTGGTGCTTTGGCTCGCAAAGAGATAGCTGGGCTGCCGATAGGCAGCTGGGTTTTGGTAACGCTGTTCAATGTTTCAGGCATCGTCCACCTGATTAATCCCACTTCTTTCCTTTGGCTGATGCCGCCCTTCCTCCCCTACCCGATTGAGCTCATTCTGGTGAGCGGGATCGCTGAGTTGGCTGCTGCGCTGTTGATTGTCCTTCGCAGCATCGTGGCTCCATATATGGCGGTCGGTGTATTACTAGCGGTTTGGCCTGCCAACTGGTGGCTTGCCATTGATGCGCTCTCCAACGACCCAGACCTGGCCCTCTGGGCCTGGCTAAGAATCCCGCTTCAGCTGCCGCTAATTTGGTGGGCCTGGAAGACGCCCGTAGCAAACAGATGAAAAGTCCAATCTGAGATTCACTTCTTTTCAAAGGGCTCTTGACCTAGGCTCTAGCCAAGTTTTTCGATCAAAGGAGATCAAATTGAGTACCAGAGAAAGAATTGATCCAGAGTCCAGAATCCCGCTCGAAGGATTGCTTCAGGTCATGCCCGGTGGCTTTAACGCCATTCCCGACATAGTTCAACGACGGGCAGTACTGACACAAATGCTGTCGGCCACACCAGTGCCACTAAATCCGAATGTAGAAATCTCAAACCATGTGGCTACTGGGCCAGCCGGAGATATTGCGGTCCGGGTCTACTCACCAAAGAGTGCGACAAAGCCGGCTCCAGGGCTTGTCTACATTCACGGTGGTGGGATGATCATGGGTGGACTCGACGGGGAAGATGGAACCTGCCAGATGCTTGCCGACCACCTCGGTGCGGTAGTCGCTTCTGTGGACTATCGCAAGGCTCCGGAGAACCCCTATCCTGCTGCGCCAGAGGACTGCTACGCCGCAGCAAGTTGGGTCTTCGAGAACGCCTCAAAACTAGGCATGGACGCATCAAACATAGGAATCTATGGCCAGTCTGCCGGTGGTGGGCTAACGCTTGCCGTGGTCCTGATGTCCAAGGACAGGAGTGGCCCACGATTCTCGTTCATGGCTCCGATCTACCCAATGATTGATGACCGCAACGTGACAGCCTCCTCAAAGCTGGTAACGGACGTTGGTATTTGGGACAGAGCTGGCTCGATTGAAGCATGGGGGTGGTACCTTGGCGGCGCTGAGGCTGACCACTACGCCGCTCCAGCGAGAGCAACCGACCTCTCTGGCCTACCTCCCGCCTACATTGACGTGGGTGAGCTCGACATGTTCAGGGACGAAGATATCGACTTCGCTAAGCGACTTGCAGAAGCGAATGTCCAAGTTGAATTCCACCTATGGCCAGGGGCTTATCACGCATCGGAGGTCTTTGCTCCAACTGCCAGTCTGAGCTCCACCATTTGGGCTACTAGGATTTCGGCGATGAAGCGATTGATGGCAAGCCACTAATCAAATCGACTAGATGCGAGAAACCTTAACGCGCGCGCCTGGGCAGACGATTCCTAAATCGATTGCTCAGGCGAGCTAGTTTTTTGAGCTTGGTGCTTCTACCCATTGGCTCCAATTGCGTGAAGCCCTCTCGGCTCTTCACCAGCACTAAAACAAGCAATATCCAGCTGATTTCAATGAGCAGCCTTGACTCGGTCAACGACTGACCCAAGATCGCGAGAAGAATGAACAGTGGATACAAATACAAGGGTGATGTGTGCCTTACGGCCACTCGCCAAGCTCTAATAAAGCCCTGGGCAATCATTGCAACGAAGAGCGCGAGGCCGATCAGACCCAGTTGAAGCCAAACGTCAAGGTATGCGTTGTGAGCTTGATACATCGGAACCGAGTTGATAATGACCAGGTCCTCCCAGGGCTCAATCCCTGGAATCCAGTACCCGGTCCAACCCCAACCAACCGTGGGCTTCTCAAGTATGAGATCAACCACCTTGTCCCAGATGTAGAAACGTCCGGAGGCATCCGGACTTCTGCCTAGTAGGTCAAAGAGTTGTCGATAGAACAAGGCGGCAGCCGTCGCAACAGTAGCGAGCGCCGCGAAAGCCCACGCGTATACGACTCTGCGTTGAGAGTAAGTTCTGCCCTCGGCCAAGATTGCGACCAACGCAGCAAAGGTGATCAGTGCGATAGCCACAGTCATCCCAGCGCTCCTTGCCAAGACAAACAAGACAATAGCCAAAACAATTGAGAGCGCGGGAATCCAACGCTTACCTGCTGTGACGATCAGCTCAATCAGGAACAAAAACAGCCCGAGTGCCGCCACGAATGCTAGGAGGTTGGCGTTCCCGACAATTCCTTGAATGCGCTCGCCCTCAAAGAGATTCCCCTGCGACCAAAGATAAGAAGCTGCCGGTGGCTCACCCTCGTAGTTTGGGAACAGGGGCTCTATGGGTCCAATCAATGCTGCAAGCAATTCGAAGAAAAGAGATGACACCAGTACGAAGCGAACCGTGTTTGAAATTACGTTCAGCAGTTGGCGCCAACCGAAGTGATTGGCCAAAAAGAGGGCAAACAGTGTTCCGCCCAGTTGCATCGAGACGGTCATTAGAGTTTGGGGCTGATACTGCGACCAAATCAAAGAAAGCGTTAGCCAGGCCATAAATCCTAGAAACAGAGGTGGAACTCTCCTAAGCATTGGCCTGGAGTCGTACGAGTAAAGAAAGCCAACGCTTGCGAGGATTGCGAGCGTCAGGGCAACGCTCCAGCCCAGCCAGCCGATCGAGTAACGGACCGCATCTCCCGCCATGGCCAAGAACAGTCCGGGATAGGCCAGCATGATTCCGGCGCGATAGCGCCTGGAGCGGGCGTCAAAGCTAATCCTGATCGGTTGGGTGATCGGTATGGTGCTGGTAATTTTTGGTCCTAATAGCGCGAGAGCTAATTCTGAGCGCAGCTAAGGATAGCGCCCTAAACTCAAGGGCATGGCCCTTCCTACTCCCACAATTCTCGACCC
>CAXNHX010000064.1:0-6096 GCA_964202305.1 Aquiluna sp. | reverse complement strand
CGCTGGTGGCGACCATAATCCATCAGATTGCGCTCCTGGCCATCTGGACCTGGGAACTGCTTGCGCTCGAGGCCGTAGCGAACGGCAATATCGAGGGCCTTCTTCTGAGCGTTGACAACGGCACCAACCAGAGACACTCGCCCCTGGACCAAAGCACCTAGCTGAGTGAAGAACCTGCGACCTGGGCTGTCGATTGATGAGGTGTATTCACCGTGGTCAGAAACATCGGCGTAGCGGTTAAGCAAATTCGCCTTCGGAATGCGAACGTTGTTGAAGAAGAGTCGACCGTTGTCGATTCCGTTTAGCCCACCCTTCAGGCCGTCGTCCTCTGATCCAACACCTGGAAGGAGCTTGCCGCGCCTGCGGATGGGGACAAAGAAGGCGTGAACGCCGTGGTTTTCACCATCGGTGACAAGCTGCGCGAAAACAACCGCAGCCTCGCCGTGCTTGGCAGCGTTGCCCAGGTAGTCCTTATAGCTGTGGCGATCAGGCGTGTGAATCACGAATTCTTTCGTGGCTGGGTCAAAGGTTGCCAAGGTGCCGATTGAGGCCACGTCAGACCCGTGACCGGTCTCGGTCATCGCAAAAGCACCCGGAGTGTCAAGGTTGACGGCACCGGGCAAGAACTTTTTGTGGTGGTAGTCGGTGCCCAAGTAGAGGATTGCGGAGCCAAAAAGGCCCCACTGCACACCAAACTTGATCTGAAGCGATGGGTCTGCGAAAACCAGCTCCTCGAAGCTCGATAGCGAACCACCAGGGTTGCGCTGACCACCTAGCTCCTCTGGAAACCCGTACTGAGTCGCTCCCTCTTTGACCAGAGTCCTTAGGTTGTCTAGGACGATCTCGCGGTGCTTCTCAAAGGATGCGCCCAGTGGCTTGGAGAGCTTCTTTTCGATGATTACCGAACGGGTGTGGCGACGGATGTCAGCCCAGCGACCCAGAATTCTTTCGCCTACCTCGGCAACGTCTAGCTGAATATCTTCTTTGATTTGCATGGTTCACCTCGCCCCTAGTAAATGACAGATGGTGGGCAATAGATAGGTGGGCTCTAGAAATTCTCGGAGGCACACAATTGCCGAGTTTGGCAGTGTTACCTTCTTAGAGGTTAACTACAAAAAACTTAGGTAGGTTTTACCCACATCTCACAAAGCTAGTTTCCCTCAAACTTCGCGGGCTGCTTGGTCATGAATGCCTCGAGACCGCGCTGCACGTCTCTGGTTTGCATGAGTTTGCCCAGTCTTCTAAAGACTTCCTGCTTCTCAGCTTCAACATCTGCTGCCCTCGCGGAGGCCAGGGTTGCCTGGACCGCGAGAGGTGCCTGGGATGCAATGGCCTGAGCCAATGCAAGGGCTCGGTCAAACTCCTGACCCGGTGCTACAACCTCGGTCACGAGGTTCATGCGAAGCGCTTCATCCGCACCGAAGCTGTCGCCGGTAAGTAGGTATCTCATGGCATTGGCGTGACCAGCTGCCTTGGGGAAACGAATTGTTCCGCCACCAAAAGGAAGGATCGCCCTCGCAACCTCGAGCTGAGCAAACTTGGAGTCTGACGCTGCAATCACAATCTCGGAGGCCAGAGCCAGTTCAACCCCAAGAGTGAAGCACGTGCCACGTGTTGCCATCACGACCGGCTTTGAGACCTGCCTGGTTGACATGCCCCAGGGGTCGAGACCACCCTCCGGAACCATAGCCAGCTTTCCAGCAGCAAGCTTGGGGCCAACATCCATCAGGTCAAGACCTGCCGTGAAGTGGTCGCCTTGAGCGAAGACCAAACCGACCCAGAGGTTCGGGTCGGCATCGAGCTGCCCATAGGCGAGAGCTAGGCCGTGAAGCATCTCCTCGTCGGCAGCGTTGAGTTTTTCGGGACGGTTCAGACCAATCAACAGAATGTGATCGCGAACCTCAAGAGTGATTTTGGTCGTCGTTGACATGTGCCAAAGACTAAAGGCTTTCGGTTAACTGAGCTACGCGCTGTGGTGAAATTTTCAGAAGCACACCAATATCGCGCATGCTTAGGCCTTCATTTCTGAGCGTTGCCACAACCTCGCGAATTTCCTTCGAGGCCTGCTCCTGGAGCCGATTGGCTTCTCGCATCTTGGCTTGGGCCGCCTCCAGATCACACATAATCCCAGGCATGGAGGTTTCAACACGAACAATCACGTCGCAGCGATCGATGCCTTGGTATTCGTGCACAAGGTCTTTGATTTGCTCAGTTGCAACATCTAGGCGCTTGGTTGAAATCAGGAGATTGTCGAGCTCAGGGACTCGAACGCGCCAGCCTCCGGCTTTGCGCTCGCACTCCGCTTTGATCTCCATTCTCACGATGGTAGCAAGGAAACAAAAATGTCGGGTTGATGGATTTTGTCTAGCCCACCTTGTTTGCGACCACTTCAGGAAAATCCAAAGCCTCGGACTAGAGCTATTTTCATGAGGGATTCATAGACTTAGCGATACGGCAATAGCGAAATCAGGTCACTATGACTAAGAAGTGGACATTCCTCTCCCACCACTCTCACGTGCTGATCGCGCTCGACCGGCAGGCCGATGCCAAAATCGATGAGCTAGCCAAAATTCTTGGAATCACCTCGAGGTCCGTAGTAAACGTTCTCAACGATTTGGTTGATGGGGATTACCTCACTAAATCCAAGGTCGGTCGACGCAATGTCTACGCAATCAACCGGGAGGCAAAGCTGCGCCATGCCACCAGCGGCCAAAAGAAGGTCGGAGACCTAATTGACTCCCTTGGAGAGTTCCACTAGCTCTTCTTTTTAGGCCAAGTCAGAACGATCGAGCCCACCACGAGTCCAAGCAGCGGCACTAGCCCAAGTGCGAGCGAGGCCGTCACAGCCCACGCTGCGACAAGCCCGGTTAGGGTGTTCATCACAACCCCAATCCACATCTTGAATTTGCCTCGTCGAGCGAGGACGGAAACGATCACGTTTGCGATAGATAGCAAGATCAGCGCCACATAAATGGTCGCGACGATTGCGACTAGAGACTCCATGTGGTCAGTCTTGCAGGTTTCTTGGGAGTAAAAGGCCTTGCCGCTGGCATAGTTGTGTGAAATGGCATAAGCTGGCTACAATACATGAAATTTATTTCACATTTCTGAGACTTGGAGTACTTCTTGGCGCTAGAGCTGGCAATTCAGAACTTGGTCTCACCACCGGTTTTGGCCTTCGCACTGGGCCTCTTGGCCGTACTACTCAAGTCTGACCTCAGGCTTCCCGAGGCTATCTATCAGGGGCTATCGATCTACCTGCTTCTCGGGATTGGAATCAAGGGTGGTGTAGCTCTCTCGCAGTCCTCAGTCGCCGAAATCACGCTGCCACTAATTGGCACGCTAGTGATTGGTCTGGTTGTGCCAGTGATTGCGTACCTGTTGCTTGGGGGGCTCACAAAACTTGATGGCATCAACAAGGGAGCGGTCGCCGCTCACTACGGATCAACATCCCTAGTTACCTTTACAGCCGCGCTGGTGCTAGTTGAATCCAGCGGCTACTCGATCGAGGGCTATGTCACCACCTTGCTTGCAGTCCTAGAGATTCCAGGCATCGTTGTGGGTTTGCTGCTCGCAAGCCGCGCCCTCGGCAGAAGCGTCAATTGGGGTGAAGCGATACGGGAGGTTCTGACCGGAAGATCGATTCTCCTGCTGGCCGGAGGACTATTGCTCGGCTACCTCACTGGTGGCGATGGTTATGCCCGCATAGAGCCTTTCTTTGGAGGGCTATTCACCGGCGTACTGACGTTGTTCCTGCTCGAGATGGGAATTGTCGCTGGACGCAGGCTACCCGACATCAAAAAGGCAGGCCTTGGCTTAGTGGTGTTCGGACTCGGTTTCCCGCTGCTATCGGGCACGTTGGGAGTGACGATTGGTCACCTCGCGGGCATGGGAGTTGGTGGATCGGCTGTGCTGGGTGTTCTGAGTGCAAGTGCCTCCTACATCGCAGCCCCAGCTGCTGTGAGGCTCGCGCTTCCGGAGGCTAGCCCCGGAATCTATGTGACCGCAAGCCTTGGCATCACATTCCCGTTCAACCTAATCTTTGGTATTCCGCTACTGCTGGCACTCAGTGAAGTGATTGAAGGGATTGGCTTTTGATTCTCAAACAACGCAAGTTACTCACCATCGTCGCCGAGGCGGCAATCGAACAGCGCCTGATAAAGGACATCGAACGACTGGGAGCCAAGGGATTCACCGTCTCCGCCGCTCACGGCAAGGGTCCGAGAAATCAAAGAACCGGAGACCTAGAGGGTGGCAACATCCGAATCGAGACGGTTATCAGCAACGAGGTTCTGGAGCAAATACTCGAGGTCTTAGCGCAGAACTACTTCCCGCACTACGCCTGCACCACCTGGGTGTCCCAGGTTGAGGTAGTTCGGGATGAGCGCTACTGATTATTTAGAACATGGGGGTAGTTTCCATCCCCGTATGTGGCTTTGACTTCGCTGATAATGACCTGATAGCCCGAATACCAGCGGGCATATTTCTCTTTTGCCTCTTTGTGGTCTGAGAAAGTGGCGAACTCTCGGACGCTCTCCTGGTCCTTGAAGTAATAGATCACGTTCTTGGATAAGCGATCCTCTGAGAACCACCTATCCATGCCGACATAACCAGGCATGGATATGGCGTAGTCCATGACGGACTTATCGAGACGGTGAAACTCGTCATCGTAAGTGCCGGGAGTAAAGATAAATGAGCAAGCAAACACCCGATAAGGCTAACCAGTCCCTCGCCTTTATAGACTCAGGCCATGGAGTTAGTGCTTAGAAAGCTCGCACCCGCGGACAAGTCGCAGTGGCTTGAGCTCTGGGCGGGGTATCTAGCCTTCTATGAGCATGAACTCCCATCGGAGCAGACTGAACTTAGCTGGCAGCGACTGATGAGCGCCAGCGATGGCCTCAATGCCCTAGTTGCCGAGCAAGCTGGCGAGCTGGTTGGTCTCGCTCATTATTTCTGGACTCCATCGACGTGGCAGCAAAACCAAGACCTTTACCTAGAAGATCTTTTTGTTTCTCCCGCTGTTCGAGGCCGAGGAGTCGGAAAAAGAATCATCGAGGAGTTGATTCGGATTTGTAAAGATGCTGGCGGAAGCAAGGTTCACTGGCAGACCCACCACACCAATAAAACAGCTATCGGCCTCTATGAAAAGCTGGGTAAGCAATCCGAGTTCATAGTCTTTGAGACCAAGCTCGACTAGTTGCTTTTTGCTTTTTTCTTCACCCACAAAGGCCTGGATCACTTTGGCACTTTGGATCTTGGCCTTTACATGCAGACCTTGATGCTTGCAGCCAAGGCCAGAGGTACTGGCACCTGCGCACAGGGTTACTTGGGCAACTATCCGGACATCATTCGATAAACGGCTGGGGTACCGAGCGCCTCGACGTCTCGGAGCTGAAAATCAAGCCACGCGGCTACTGAAAAACCCCTCCCGAGGGGGTTTCACTTTGTGGAGACTAGGGGTATTGGCATGCCTAGTAAACACGTGGGTTGTGGGGAGCCGATTTGGATTTTCGGACTATAAATCAGACTATTTCTGTCTCGTATTTTCATGATTACTAAACTCTTGTTCATGGAGAAACGGACGCTATTGAGAGCCTTGTGGGTGTCTCTAGTTTCTACTGGGTTGCTGTTTGTAATTGAGTTGGTTTTTTCGGGTGGCTATCCACTTGGTGTTCCATGGGGTGTATTCGTGTTTCTAACAGCCATGTCATTTGTCGCCTCATCGTCATTCATTGAAGGTTTGAGTCGCAAACCCAAGAATAGGTTTGTTAGGTGGGGTTCAATTCTCGTGGGATTGTTTGCTGCTACAGCATGGGCGACACTGTTTGCGGATCAGCTACCTTGCTTTCTTGGCGGTAAAGGTTGTTGAGTTGAGTCAGGTTCTATCTAGGACTATTTCTCAACACAAATAGAAATCTCCCTCCGTTTCCGGAGGGAGATTTTCTTTGTGGAGACTAGGGGGGTCGAACCCCTGACCCCCTGCTTGCAAAGCAGGTGCTCTACCAACTGAGCTAAGTCCCCAAAGCGAGCATTCCCTGGCGGAAAGTGCTCACCGTGGGCCTAGGAGGACTTGAACCTCCGACCTCTTCATTATCA
>CAXNHX010000063.1:0-6114 GCA_964202305.1 Aquiluna sp. | reverse complement strand
ATGCAGTGGCTAAACCAAGCCCGATGCCTCAACGAGGATCCAGAGCTTTTCTTCCCCGTGGGTAACACTGGGCCAGCTCTTGAGCAAATTGAGCAAGCCAAAACAATCTGCCGTCAGTGTGATGTTTCTGCTCAGTGCCTCGAATATGCAATCAAAGAGAACCAGGACACTGGTGTTTGGGGTGGGCTATCCGAAGACGAGCGTCGCTCGCTGAAGCGTCGCTACGCCCGTGCTCGTCGCGCTGGTTAAAGCGGAACCTCTATAACGACTTTTGTTCCTCCCCTGATTGGAGAGGTCCATGAAATCTTTCCTCTGAGTTCTGACTCGACCAAAGTTCTAACAATTTGCGTTCCCAATCCTGAGCCAACCTTCCCCTCCGGTAGGCCGTGGCCATCATCCACCACTGAAATTCGCAGGGTCTTTTGCTCTCGCTCAGCAGAAACCGAGATTTTTCCTGACCGATCTGCGATTCCGTGCTCAACGGCGTTTGCAACAATCTCGGTCAGAACCAGAGCCAATGTCGTGCTGCGTTCTGCTGTGAGTTCTCCAAAACTGCCCTCGAATTCCGAGGTGATGGTGTGGTGATAGCTGGAGGTGGTCTCCGGGATCAGCTGCAAGATTCTCTTGAAAATCTGGTCGAAGGGAACCTCTTGGTCAACGCCCTCGGAAAGCACGTCGTGCACCACCGCGATAGCACTCACTCTGCGCTGAGCCTGTTGCAACGAGGCTTTTACCTCTTCCGAGCTGGTTTGGCGAGATTGAATACGTAGGAGCGAGGATACGGTTTGGAGGTTGTTCTTCACTCGGTGGTGAATCTCGCGGATGGTTGCGTCCTTGGTTATCAACTCGCGTTCGCGGAACCTCAGATCCGAAACATCGCGACAGAGCACGAAGGCGCCTATTCTCTTGCCAACTTCAAGGAGCGGCACTGATCGCACTGCAATAGTGATCGCCTCATACTCGAGATCTGCTCGCCAGGCACCCTTACCCGTGAGAACTAGGGGCAGACCCTCATCTACAGTTCCAAATCCTGATGGAACCTTGCTGACGGTTTCTGAAAAGAGTCGGCCCTCGAGTTCACCGTCAAAGCCCGCTCTGTTAAAGAGGGAAAGAGCCGAAGGGCTAGCGAAAAGTACTCGGCCTGCGGCATCCAACCTTACGAAACCGTCATTGGCACGGGGTGCTCCTCTTCGCTGCGCGGTGCCCGCTTCAGCCATTGGAAACTCTCCCGTGGCCACCATCTTCAGAAGCTGTTCACCCGCTGCCACAAAGTTCAGCTGAAGCTTGTTTGGGAGTCGGGCCTCGCCCAGATTGGTGTGCTTTGTGATGATTGCCACGGGCCGCTCCGTGAAATCGGCACCTTTGGAATACACGGGGTAGGCGCTGACTCTTGTGGTGCTGCCCTCATACTGAGCCACTTGCTGCGGTACCACGACAACCCCAAGTTCCCAAGCTTGAGTAATGGTCTCCTGCCAGTCTGAACGAGGCGGATTGCCGGTTATGTCACGGTAAAAAATAGTTGCTGCGGCCGCTGGACGAGCGTGAGCATAGGCTGTCAGCTTGTTTCGTTTTGGAACCCACAGAACGAGGTCGGAAAAGGCAAGGTCAGCAATGAGTTGCCAGTCGGCCAACAGCGACCGAATCCAGCTCTCGTCAACCTGAGTATTTTCCACCACGAGGCTTGAGTTTAGTTTGCTAAAGGTCAGCAATCTCAAGCGCGAGAAGTCTGATTGCCTCTCTAGTCTTTGACGATTTAGCTGCCAGGATCAAAGGTTGGCCTCGCTGCTGCGCAGCGTCCAGGGCAGCACCATCCTCTGGGATGGTGGTGTGAATCTTGAGAGAGGCAATCTTGAACATGGTGTCCCGCACCTGACGCTCCGGATTGCGGCCGAGTACCGAAGCCCTGATCCGATTGGCTATAGGCCAAAATTCAAAGTTCACCCCTCGGAGATCTTGGAGGAATCTATTCACGCCAATCGGATCAGAACTAAATAGGCCGAGTGCCAGGTCAGAGATTCGCAACACCTCAGAGCTGGCAAAGTTTCTCGGCACGCCACTAAGTTGGCTGAACAAGCCCTCCTCGAGTTCGCTCGCGACGTCGACCAAGCAGAAGTCAAAGTGGTCTCGAGTAAATCGAAATAGCTCTCCAATGCCGGCAGCATCCAGCTCGGGCCAGCGACCAGGAGCATTGATTCCAGCCACCACCCGAAGCGTTGACTTGGCGAAGCTCAGCTCTTCGCTTAGTCGACTTAGCTCCTCTAAGCTCAACCGGCTCGCTCGAGCGAGCCTAAGCACCGCAGTGATGCCCGGTCCGGGGTTGGTTAGGCCTAACAACGCGGCAATCGAAGGTCGATAACTATCGAGATCGAGGATGAGAACCCGCTTCCCCAACGAGGCCAACTCAAACCCAAGGTTCACGCAGACCGAGGTCTTGCCACTTCCAACTGAGCCCCAACATGCAACGACTCGCCCGCCTAGTTTTCTTGTAGTCAGCGTTTCGAGGTGCTCAGCGGTCTCCCTGCGGATCAGAGTCGCAGTCATGAGAGCGGCAACAAGTAGATTGCGGACTCACTTGTAATGGCCGTCAGGACCAACGCCGCCTCGCCTCTGGAGAGAATCAACTCCACCTCGGGAAGCTCTCCGGCGAACAGTCCGTCACCCAAGAAAATGTCTGACACCAAGGAGGAAGCGACCAATAGCTGGGGCTCGAAGTCATCGTCTAGTTCAACAACCTGCCAGATGGAAACCCGAGAACCAGGGGTTATTTGACTTGCTGGCTTGAGGTCAGGAATTACGCGAATCGATGTCTTGCCATTTGCAAGCGCCTGGCCCAATGCCCTGCGCGGAATCAGCTCCCCCGAGGCAACGGGAAGCAAAAGCGACTGGCCATCGAGGTCACTATTGGTTGCATAGCCCTGAGCAATAGATCCCAAGTCGAGACTCTCCGATCGCACCAGCTCCGAGGTGAGGACCGTGCCAGCACCGAGGTTACCTGCCGCGATGAGATAGCTTGGAAGTGGTCGATTGAGGCCCGCGATGCCCACCAGAACGAGCACCAGAAAGCTGCCCGCGATAAGGATCACCGTGTTTGAGGGTCTCGCCCGAAGTCGCCTAGCCATAAAACTCTCCTTCGTGGCAAAGCTCTCAGATTTTGTGCCTCAGTGATTTGAGTTTTCCACAGGCAGAATTTCGATGCTTCTTATCGCGCACAAAGGCACCCAGCTCACACCCTGGGCAATCGCAATCCGAAGCCATGACGCTTCGATGTTCAGAAGCCAACAATCTCCGCCGACCTCCGAGTTCAACCGAAGTCGAACTGGGGTTCGCTGGTGCGCTAGAAACTCAACGAGGGTTCGGTCAACCTGAAGCGGGAGTTGGCTACCTCTAATTTCCAGCACTTTGGTCAACGGAACCACCAGCAGCACTCCCTGACTGAGCCCAGCCAGATAGTCATTGCCAAGCTGCGGCAGCCTGAGGTCACATTCTCCGCTCGAAGTTCTGAGCGTTACTAGGGCTGGGGCCGACGTCTCGCTCGGGCCAAGAAGATCATTCTCAAGTTCACGAATTAGTTCCATGGGCCGATAGTTCAGCATCCTCAGGTCCAAGAATCTGAGTTATCCACAGGCCGAGAATATTTGCTTTCAGTATCGGAACCAAAACCTGACAATTCAAGAATCCATGTTCCATCGATTTAAGGGGGGTTCCAATGTCACAGGCAACACAGCTAACAAAGCACCAACCTGATCCTGCAAAGTTCTTCGCTCAAATTTCTGCAGCCTACGTCGAGGTGCTAGCGGGGGTTAGAAGGCCAGAGCAGCTAGCTCGCTGGCTCTCCGACAAGGCCTACTACGACGTGTGCCAAAGAGCACGACGTGAGACGCGTGCTCGTCAACTCACCAAGCTCAACAACCGCCCGGACATAGTGCTGCGGAACTCCAAGACCTTCTTGACCGATGTCAACAGTTTTCAAGGCGTGGTTGTGCTTCAAATTTCCGGAAATACCAGGGCAGTTTCAGTTCGAGCTGAGCTGATCCACTCCCGTTACCGGATCACTGACCTATGTCTGATCTAGCCCTTGAAGAAGCTGCTGCCAGGACCTGAGGGCTTTGGCTTCTGCGGAGGCTGGGGGGCTTGCTTTCGAACCGGTTGGCTTTTCTTGACCTCAGCACCACCTTGCTCTGAGGGAGCCGAGTAGGTGAGTTGAGTCGGAGGAGTTTGCGGAATCTCAGGAGCACTCTGCTTGACTTCAACGTTGAACAAGAACTGAACTGCTTCCTCGCGGACGCCGGCCATCATCTCGGAGAACATTGCGTATCCCTCGCGTTGGTATTCAACTAGCGGATCGCGCTGCGCCATTGCTCTCAGACCGATGCCCTCTTTGAGGTAATCCATTTCGTAGAGGTGATCGCGCCATTTGCGGTCAATAACCGAAAGCATCACGCGACGCTCAAGCTCACGCATTAGCGCCTCGCCGATCTCATCGGTGCGACGCTTGTATGCAAGCCTTGCATCGCTAAGGACTTCCTCGACGAGCCAGTCGGCTGAGAGCTTAGATCGCGATCCTGCCTCTTCCAGCACCTCTTCGATCTCGAGGCCGATGGGGTAGATCGCTCTAAGCTGCGTCCAGAGTGACTCGAGATCCCAATCTCCAGAGTTGGAATCCGATACACCCTGACGGACGTTTTCAGTGATGACCTTTTCCAAGAATTCCTGGAAGGTGATCGAGATGTCTTGGCCCTGCAGAATTGCGCGGCGATCGGTGTAGATAGCTTCGCGCTGACGGTTCATGACGTCGTCATATTTCAAGATGTTCTTGCGAATCTCCGCGTTGCGAGCCTCGACCTGTGACTGAGCAGAGGCGATGGCCCTGGAGACCACCTTTGACTCAATGGCCGAATCGTCGGGCACGGAGGCACGGTTCATCAGAGCCGCAGCGGCTCCAGAATTAAACAACCTCATCAAATCATCAGTGAGTGAGAGGTAGAACCTTGACTCACCAGGGTCTCCCTGACGGCCGGAACGACCTCGCAGCTGGTTGTCAATACGACGTGACTCATGGCGCTCGGTTCCGAGCACGTAGAGCCCGCCCACCTCGAGCACGCGCTGCGCCTCAACCTCAACCTCACGGCGGATGGAGTTGAAGACCTCATCCCACTTCTCTTCATACTCGGCAGGATTCTCATCTGGATCCAAGCCCAGCTTCGACATCTGCTGCACAGCGAGAAACTCTGCGTTTCCACCAAGCATGATGTCGGTTCCGCGACCAGCCATGTTGGTGGCAACCGTTACGGCCCCAAAGCGACCGGCTTGCGCGACAATAATCGCCTCACGGGCGTTGTTCTTTGCGTTTAGCACCTCGTGCTTGACTCCGCGCTTGGCCAACAGCTTGGAGAGGTACTCGCTCTTTTCTACGCTCGTGGTTCCAACCAGCACTGGCTGCCCAGTCTGGTGGCGCTCGAAGATGTCTTCGACCACCATGTTGAACTTGACCTCTTCGTTTTTGAAGATCAGGTCGGACTGATCCTTGCGAATCATTGGGTTGTTGGTAGGAATTGGCACCACTCCGAGGGAGTAGGTGGACATGAACTCGGCCGCCTCAGTCTCTGCAGTACCGGTCATGCCCGAGAGCTTGTCGTAGAGCCTGAAGTAGTTCTGCAGGGTCACGGTTGCAAGAGTCTGGTTCTCGGCCTTGATGGCCACGCCCTCTTTTGCCTCAATAGCCTGGTGCATGCCCTCGTTGTAGCGACGGCCGGGCAGGATTCTGCCGGTGTGCTCGTCGACAATCAGCACTTCACCCTCGACCACGACGTAGTCCTTGTCCTTGCGGAACAACTCCTTGGCACGGATCGAGTTGTTCAAGAAGGAAATCAGAGGTGTGTTAGCAGTCTCGTAGAGGTTGGTAATTCCCAGGTAGTCCTCGACCTTGTCGATACCCGATTCCAGAACACCAATGGTGCGCTTTTTCTCGTCTACCTCGTAGTCCTCGTCACGAACCAAAGTGGTGGCGAGCTTTGCGAAGATTGCAAACCAGCGATTGACATCCTGGGCTGCAGGACCGGAGATGATCAGCGGGGTACGGGCCTCGTCGATAAGAATCGAGTCAACCTCGTCAAC
>CAXNHX010000062.1:0-6188 GCA_964202305.1 Aquiluna sp. | reverse complement strand
ATCGTTTTCGAACACTCCCACAAGGGCCCCATTGGCTAGAGTTGGGAGGCGTTAGCCAACTAGGAGTTTTTAATGCGTGACGGTGCGAGGATGCACACTCAAAGCCCCGAAACCAAGGCACTGAGAAACCAGATTGTGGCCTACGCAATCGAGCGCATGGACTTAGATCCAGCACCCCTAGATGCTCCCCAAACCAAAAGCTGGTTGGACCAAAACGTGCCGACCACAATTACCGAGGATGGCCTCGGCGGAGCCAAGGCTCTCGAGGTTTTTGGAGAGCTTTTGGCTCCTGCAACCATCTCCACTGATCACCCAAACTTTTTGAGTTTCATCCCAAATGCGCCGAGCGAGGCAGCCACGTTCTTTGACCTTGTGGTCTCAGCGTCGTCAATCTATGGCGGCTCTTGGATGGAAGGATCCGGCGCTGTTTACGCCGAGAACCAGGTCCTGGAGTTTCTTGCCCGCGAGGTTGGACTCCCCGCTGGCGCAGGAGGCTTGTTTGTCCAAGGAGGAACCCTTGGGAATCTGTCCGCTCTCGTGACAGCTCGCGAGGCGTTCCGCGCGAACAACAAGGTCTCGCCAGCTGAAGTGCTTTCGGTGATCTGCAGCAAGGAAGCCCACAGCTCCCTAAAGGCTGTAGCCAAAGTTATGAACATCGAGCTCATCAAGGCCGATGTCGATGAACTAGGCAAGCTAACGGGTGCGAGCGTCAAGAAAGCGCTGACCGAGTCCGAGAACAGAGTTTTTGCCGTCGTCGCCACCGCCGGAACGACCAACTTTGGAATAGTCGATCGCGTAAGTGAGATCGCGGAGGTTACCAAGGAGCACTCGCTGTGGCTGCACATCGATGGCGCGTACGGACTTGCCGGAATTCTGGACCCAGCGACCAGAACTCTCTTTGCTGGAATCGAGCACTGCGACAGCTTCATCGTCGACCCACACAAGTGGCTCTATGCACCATTCGATGCGTGCGCGCTGGTCTATCGAGACCCGGCTCAGGCTCGCGATGCCCACATGCAAAAGGGTGAATACCTAGAGGCCCTAAACGACTCCCCTGACCACAACCCTGCGGACTATGGCTTTGGTCTAACCAGAAGGGTCAGAGGGCTGCCCCTCTGGTTCTCCATGGCAACCCATGGCGTTCAGGCGTATCGCGATGCGATTGCACTCAACAATCAACTTGCTCGAGATATCGCTGACGACATTCGCCAGCGTGAGTACCTGGAGCTAGTTCGAGAGCCAGAACTATCGGTCGTAGTTTTTGAGCGCAAGGGTTGGAGCCAGGTCCAATACGACAGCTGGTCCGAGAAGCTGCTCCTTTCAGGAGAGGCCTTTGTTCTCCCTTCAAGCCATGCCGGCCGTCCAAACCTCAGGTTTGCAATCATCAACCCCAAGACCAGCTTTGAGGACCTTTCAAAGATCCTCGACTCCCTGGAGGTCTAATGAAAATAACCCTCGCAAAGCCCGCCCCATCGCTATCCCGCGCTCGCTCACCCGAGAGAGCAGTGGTTCGAGTCGCCGCCGTTCAATTCAGCTGGCGAGAAAACCCAGCAGAGCACCGCGACATGATCTCAGATGCTGTTCGGACCGCTGCGGCTGAGGGGGTAAAAATTGTCTTTTTGCCAGAGTTAACCCTCTCTCGCTACCCAGCCGATGTTTGTCCCACCTCAGTTCCAGTCGAGACTGCGGAGGATCTTGAAACAGGCGCAACGATGCAGTTGGTGAGCTCACTGGCCAAAGAGTTGGGGATTTTCGTGCACGCGTCGGTGTTCGAGAACAGGGGCTTCTCAGACGGTCGAGGCCTAAACACAGCCATCATTGTGAACCCGCAAGGTGAGCTTGTTGGGGCTACCCCAAAGCTCCACATTCCAGTGACGGAAGGGTATTTCGAGGACCATTACTTCCAACATGGCCCCAATCAAAACCCCTACCCCGTCTATGAACTTGGGCTAGATGGCAACCCAAAACTTGGACTCCCGACCTGCTGGGACGAGTGGTTCCCCGAGGTTGCCAGAGCCTACGGCCTCAATGGTGCGGACATCCTGTGCTACCCAACCGCGATTGGCTCCGAACCGGATCACCCCGACTTTGACACCGAGCCACTTTGGCGCCAGGTGATCGTTGCGCACGCCATCGCCAACGGTTTATTTGTTGTTGTGCCGAACCGCTTTGGTGACGAGGGTCGGATTAGCTTCTACGGCTCCAGCTTCATCGTCGACCCCTATGGTCGAATCCTGGCTCAGGCCGGCAGAGAGTCAGACGAGATTCTGATCGCTGATCTCGATCTAGATCAGAGACGAGACTGGTTAGAGCTGTTTCCCTTCTTTGGCACGCGCAGGCCTGACACCTATTCCGTTCTCACCGAGCCATTAATAAATCCAAGAGCCACCGGTGGCCAGGGTGTTCAAGGCGGAATTCCGGGGCTGCGGCCATGAGGTTTCCTGCTGAGTGGGAGAAGCACGAGCGTACCTGGGTAGCCTTCCCGCACGCTGGCTACACCCTTGGAGACACCGAACAGGAGCAGTTAGCCGCCAGGCAAACCTGGGCGAATGTTGCCAACGCAGCAAGCGAGTTCGAGAGAGTCAGCTGCGTTGTAAATCCTGGCGACACTAAAAATGCCAAGAAGTTCCTGAGCAGCGAGATCGAACTGATTGAGATCGAGATAGATGACGCCTGGATCCGAGACTCTGGACCGAGCTTCGTTATCGATAAGGGAGAACTCAAGGCCGTGAACTGGGTGTTTAACGGCTGGGGTGCGCAGGACTGGGCAAGATTCGAAAAAGATGCAAAGTTGGCCACGGCTGTTGCAAACCACCTCGAGGTTCAGATCATCGATTCGAGACTTACAAATGAGGGCGGTGGCTTCCACGTCGACGGCAACGGAACCGTGCTGCTCACAAAAACCGTGCAACTAGGCAAAGAGCGAAACCCGGGTTGGCCGCAGGTTGAGGTTGAGAACGAGATCCACGAGAAGCTCGGAACGTACAAAGCAATTTGGCTGGAGCGCGGGCTAACCCGTGACTACGACGACTTTGGCACCCTTGGGCACGTTGACATCGTGTCTTGCTTCACCCCCGACGGCAGAGTGCTGATTCACGACCAGCAAAACCCGAACCATCCCGACTACCCGATAAGTGCGCAAGTCAGGGAAACTTTCATTTCCGCAGGACTGCAAATTGTCAATGTGCCGGCACCGGAAGCCCTCAAAGATGGGCACGGGTATGTCGACTACTCCTACATCAATCACTACGTGCTGAACAACGCAGTTCTACTTTGTGCATTTGATGAAAAGCGCGACAACGACGTCAAAGCGATGATGCGCGATGTCTATCCCGGTAGGGAAATAATCTTGATTGACGCCAGGGAGCTTTTTTCTCGAGGCGGAGGGATCCATTGCATCACCCAACAGCAACCTCAAGTTGCATGAGTCAAGGAGACGAATAGTGAGAGAGCAAAGCGAAATAGACCTGCTGGCCAACGAGTTCGTAAAGACCCTCGCCAAGAACTACCCCTCTTTTGCAACATCAATTGGCTTCCCCGGGGGCGAGCGGGATCTCGATGATCACTCCCCCGAAGCCCTTGAGCGCGACTACCAACTTGCCAAGGAGACCATTGCCAAATTGAAGGCCCTTCCGGTCCAGGATGCCGTTGATGAGGTCACTGTCGATGCCATGTTGCAGTCACTCGAAGCTGAAATTGCCATGCACGAGGCAGGGCTTGGTTACCGAAACCTAAACAACATCGCCTCCCCAGCACAGGGCGTGAGGGACACATTCGACTTGACCCCAACAGACACTGCCGAGAACTGGGAGGACATCTCTCACAGACTCAGGAAGGTGACCGAGTCACTGCGCGGTTATGCCCGGACCCTCACCATCGGCTTTGAGTCCGGTGACGCGCCGGCAAAGCGCCAGGTTGAGGCCACCATTGACCAAATCAAGCAAATCGTTGAGGGCCAGTTCTTTGAAAACTTCGTGGCTTCAGCCAAACCCGAACTCAGCGCTGCTCTCAAGAGTGACCTGCAGGCCGCGGCCAAGGAGGCTAGTGAGGGTTACCAGGAATTCTCCGACTTCCTGGTGCAGATGCTGCCCAGTGCCAATTCCGAGGATGCTATTGGCCGGGAGCGCTACGGCATTTTGTCGGAGCGCTTTTTGGGAGCGAAGGTCGACCTCGACGAGACCTACCAGTGGGGAATTGAAGAACTAGCGCGAGTAGTTGCCGAGCAAGAGGCAGTCGCAAGCGAGATCCTTCCTGGGGCAACCATCCAAGAGGCCATTGAGCAATTGGACAAGGACCCTAAGAACAAGCTTCACTCCACAGACGAGCTAAAAGCTTGGATGCAGAGACTGAGCGATCAGGCAATTCAGGACCTAGGAAGAACGCACTTCGATATCGCGGAACCGATTCGCAACCTGGAGTGCATGATCGCTCCAACCCAGTCTGGCGTCATTTACTACACCGGACCCTCAGATGATTTCTCGAGACCGGGAAGAATGTGGTGGTCAGTCCCCGAAGGAGTAACCGAGTTCGACACCTGGCGTGAAACCACGACGGTTTATCACGAGGGTGTCCCGGGACACCACTTGCAGGTAGCTCAGGCAACCTACATTCGCGACACCTTGAATGACTGGCGACGACTCGCCTCTTGGACCTCTGGGCACGGCGAGGGCTGGGCCCTATACGCAGAGCGTCTGATGGATGAACTTGGTTATCTCAAGACTCCGGCTGACCGTCTTGGCATGCTGGATGCCCAAAGGATGCGCGCGGCTCGTGTGGTGCTAGACCTTGGTGTGCACCTTGGTAAGCCGAAGCTCGATGGCACTGGTAAGTGGGACTTTGATTACGCCCTGGAGTTCATGCTCGCGAATGTCAACATGCCGCCGGAATTCGTGAGGTTCGAAGTCACTCGTTACTCTGGATGGCCAGGCCAAGCGCCCGCCTACAAGATCGGCCAGCGCATCTGGGAACAGATTCGGGATGAATACAAGGCTCGCAAGGGAGCCGCATTCAACATGAAGGAGTTCCACACCACCGCTCTAAACCTTGGTGGTCTTGGGCTAGACACCCTGAAGCGAGTGATGGCCAAGGCATAGCCTCCCAACATTCGCTACTCTTGACCCCATGTCAAAGGTCTTAGCCTCCCTCCCCGTTGGTCAAAAAGTAGGCATCGCGTTTTCCGGTGGCCTCGACACCTCGGTCGCGGTCGCTTGGATGCGCGAAAAGGGAGCAATTCCCTACGCCTACACCGCAGACCTTGGTCAGTATGACGAGGACAACATTGAGGGGATCCCAGCTCGAGCTACCGAGTACGGAGCTGAGGCTGGACGCTTGGTTGACTGCAAGACCTACCTGGCCGAGGAGGGGCTTGTAGCACTGGCTTGCGGAGCCTTCCACATCAGAACTGGTGGTAAGTCCTACTACAACACCACCCCCTTAGGTCGTGTGGTCACCGGAACCCTGCTGGTTCGCGCGATGCGCGAGGATGGGGTTGAGATTTGGGGCGATGGCAGCACTTATAAAGGCAATGACATCGAGCGCTTCTATCGCTATGGCCTTTTGGCAAACCCGAACCTAAAGATTTATAAGCCCTGGCTAGACAGCGACTTCGTGGCTGAGCTTGGTGGCCGCGATGAAATGAGCCAGTGGCTGCAGGAGCGCAAACTCCCCTATCGCGCCAGCCAAGAGAAGGCCTACTCCACCGATGCCAACATGCTTGGGGCTACGCACGAGGCGAAGAGCCTAGAACTACTCTCGACCTCCTACGAGATCGTGAACCCAATCATGGGCGTGCGCTTTTGGGATGAGAGCGTCAAGATCGACACCGAAGAGGTCACGATCGAGTTCAGCCAAGGAAGACCCATCAAAATCAACGGTGAGCCTCTCGATGCGGTCGGCATTGTCCAAAAGGCCAACGAGATCGGTGGACGCCACGGTCTTGGCATGAGCGATCAGATCGAGAACCGCATCATTGAGGCCAAGAGCCGCGGCATCTACGAAGCTCCAGGCATGGCTTTGATTCACATCGCCTACGAGCGCCTCCTTAGCGCCATCCACAACGAGGACACCATCGCCGCCTATCACAACGAGGGTCGACGCATGGGAAGGCTTCTGTATGAGGGGCGCTGGCTTGACCCGCAAACCCTGATGTTGCGCGAGTCCCTGATGCGCTGGGTTGCCTCTGCAGTGAC
>CAXNHX010000061.1:0-6199 GCA_964202305.1 Aquiluna sp. | reverse complement strand
GAAGAGTAGAAGATGCCAGTACCAAAGAGACGGACTTCACGTTCAAACACTCGAGCACGCCGCTCAATGTGGAAGGCCGCACCTATCACCCTGGTAAAGACCATTGAGAATGGTCAGGTGACCTACAGCCTCCCTCACCGTGCAAAGGTCGTTACCGACTCCGTCGGCACCGAGCTTTACATGGAGTACAAGGGCCGCAAGGTAGCAGACGCCTAAATGCCTCACGACGAGCTGCTTGAGCGGCTCGGTGCAGCAATTGCGCCAGAGCTCCTAGAGCTCGCGCTGACTCATTCCTCATTCGCTTATGAAAACGGCGGCGAAGACAACGAACGCCTTGAATTCGTTGGTGACTCAATCCTTGGCTATCTAGTAGCCGTTCACGTTTTTCAAACCCACTCCGCCCTCAAAGAGGGTGAAATGACCAAACTCAAGAATGCAGTTGTCTCGACTCAGGCGCTAGCAACCGCTGCTAACCGCCTCAATCTCGGAAGCTACTTGCGCCTCGGCAAGGGGGAAGAGCAAACCGGCGGGCGCTCTAAGACCAATCTCTTGGCAGATGCCTTCGAAGCTGTTCTGGGTGCTGCATACCTAACCTCGGGCATTGACGCAGCGAGAACTATCGTTTTCAAGCACGTAATCCCACTTCTCGATGACCCTGACTCGATACGTGAGTCGGCTGACCCAAAAACCTCACTGCTCGAGAAGCTAGCCAAGCTAAAAATGGATCCTGCTCGCTACGAGATCACAGGCGAGGGTCCAGATCACGAGCGCAGTTACCTTGCAGTTTGCTTATCCGGCGATAGAGAGCTCTCTCGCGGGACTGGAACCACCAAGCGTGGAGCCGAGACTTCAGCAGCAATTGCTGCCTTGAGAGAGCTTGCTAGCAAGTAATGCCAGAACTACCCGAAGTTGAGACCGTAAGAGCAGGCCTTGCCAAGCATTTAATTGGAGCAAGGGTTAAGAACGTTCGCGTTTTTGATCAGCGTTCTTTGAAGAAGAACTTTGCCGGCGCGGATGGTTTCACCCAAGAGGCGATTCACGCCACGCTTCAAGCGGTGGTCAGAAGAGGCAAGTTCTTATGGCTGCCAGTCTCTAGTTCTCGCGCACTGGTTGGTCACCTAGGCATGAGCGGTCAGATTTTAGTTCGAACACCAGACTATGCACCTGACGATCAAACGCGGGTGATTCTCGATGTCGAGACCCAGAGCGACGACCCCTTGGAAATTCGTTTCATTGATCAAAGACTTTTTGGTGGCCTCGTTTTTGAAGACCTCGTTGCAACCTCCGACGGAGGCCCCGGCGGGTATTCACCCGAGGCTCCTGCCGACTCGCTGATCCCAACCAATGTCGCTCACATCGCCAGAGATCTGCTAGATCCACTCTTTGATGCTGATCAGGTGGCATCGAAGATGACCAAGCGGAATTCGGGCATCAAGCGGGTTTTGCTAGATCAGAACCTTCTGTCCGGCATAGGAAATATCTACGCAGACGAGTCGCTCTGGCTTGCAAAGCTTCACTATGACCAGCCTGCAAGCTCAATCTCAAAGAAGAAGCACCTTGAGTTGATCGACATTGCCAAGGGGGTTCTTGAGCGGGCTGTGCTGCAGGGCGGAACGTCCTTTGATGAGCAGTACAAAAACGTCAATGGAGAGGGTGGCTATTTCTCTCAATCCTTGAATGCCTATGGACAAACAGGTTTGCCCTGCAACCGATGCGGAAGGCAGATCAAGCGAGAGGCGTGGGCAAATCGCGGTTCACACTTTTGTCCGACCTGCCAGCCACTTAGAAAAATCGCAAAGTGATAGCCTCCAAAACATGAGAAAACGCATCCTCGTCGTATGCATGTTTGATGCCGTTCATGCTGGACGGTGGCTTGAACAATTTAAGTATGAGGAAATTGATTTTGTTCTTTTTCCATCGTCACCTCATCGACGTGTTCACTCCAAAATTAGAACCCTCATTGGATCATCAGGCCCGGCAACATATAAATTAGCCCCTGGATCAAGAATCTACGGACTACCGCTTTGGTTCGTGGACAAGATTCTCTCCAACCGCTTCCGAGGGTTAATCCTTCGGAAAATTGCGGAACTGTTTAGTCCCCACATAGTTCATGCTCTAGAGCTGACCAACGCGGGGTATGTGTCACTCAGGGCTTTTGCCCCGACTGAAAAGCGTTTCAAGTTGATTTCGACCAATTGGGGAAGTGACATCCACTGGTTCTCCAGGTTTCCAAAGCATCGTAAAAGACTTACTCAACTGCTTAGCATCTCCGATGCCTACTCATGTGAATGCCATCGAGATGTCGCGCTTGCCAAAGACCTCGGTTTTTCTGGGGAAGTGCTCCCAGTCATTCCCAATGCCGGTGGCTTCAGTCATCTAGAGAGCAGCTTCACCCCCATAGAAGATCGAAAGCTGATCCTTGTGAAGGGCTATCAGAACTGGGCCGGAAGAGCAAATGTCGCGATTTCAGCGCTATCGCAACTCAGGCAGGAGCTTGACGGATATCGGGTTGTGGTTTTCTCGGCAAACCTCTCCACAATCTTCTTTGCTAAGAGAAAACTCGGGTCGTTAGGTGAGAATTTGGTAATTCATCGAAAGTTTTCCCTTTCTCACGAACAAGTCCTGACCCTATTCTCACGGGCTCGAATTTACGTTGGACTGTCGGTCACCGACGGCATAAGCACGTCAATGCTTGAGGCAATGGCTATGGGTGCAATCCCTGTTCAAACATCAACATCGTGTTGCGACGAATGGTTTAGCGATTCGGGGGTAGCTATTCGCGAAATTTCCATTGAGGCTGTCACAGATGGAATAGTCCGAGCCCTAGAGCTAGCGGAAGACCCGAGGAATGCGGCAAAAAACCTCGACACGATTCGCTTGCATGCCGATGCTGGCAAGGTCTCTCTGGTCGCGCGAACCTTTTACAACGTCTAGCTTTTGAGCTTTGGCCAAAGAGCGACCAAAGCCGCGACACCAATAGCTCCGTAGGACCACCACAACCCAGCATTGTTTCCTGGAATCAGGATGTCTCCGGTCAGATTCTGTCCAATCACAAAGAGCACAACCGCGATGGTTAGCGCAAAAACCAAGCCGGGCAATTTGCCCTTTTGCCGATCTCGGATTCCCCCTGCAAGCATCAACACCAGAGAAAGTGAAAACAGCAGACCAATTGGAATCTCTTCACCAACCTGGGTTTGGTGCATCAGGGTGCCAACAACCGAAGCAAAGCTGGCATAGAGGAAACCAACCACGGCACCCTTGATGACACTCTTGCCCCTAGCCATGCTGAAAACACTACTTGGAAGTTCTGTAACCTTTGGCTTGGCTGGATGAGAGCTGTTGGTTTTTCAATAGGCTTTACGAACCAAAGAAAGGGGTGATGCTTCCTTGCATCTAAAGAGCATTACCCTCAAGGGTTTTAAGTCCTTTGCCCAGACCACAAACTTGCTTCTTGAACCGGGCATTACCTGCGTTGTTGGGCCTAATGGTTCTGGCAAATCTAACATTGTCGATGCCCTTGCCTGGGTCATGGGAGAGCAGGGTCCAAAGACTTTGCGTGGCGGCAAGATGGAAGATGTCATCTTTGCAGGCACCGACACCAAAGGTCCACTGGGCAGAGCCGAAGTCCAGCTAACAATCGACAACTCAGATGGCGCTCTGCCCATTGAGTATGCCGAGGTGACAATCTCAAGAGTGCTGTTCCGCAACGGAGCCAGCGAATACGCCATCAACGGTGAGAGCTGCAGGTTGCTAGATGTCCAAGAGCTTCTTAGTGACACTGGCCTTGGTCGTGAAATGCATGTGATTGTTGGCCAAGGCCAGCTAGACACAGTTTTGAAGGCAAACCCAGAAGAACGAAGGGCCTTCATTGAAGAAGCCGCGGGAATCCTCAAATACCGCAGACGCAAAGAGAAGACTGAGCGCAAGCTCGAAGCAATGCAGGTCAACCTGACAAGACTCCAGGACCTGATCGCTGAACTCAGAAGAAACCTGAAACCCCTTGGTCGCCAAGCAGACATCGCTCGTCAGGCTCAAGAGATTGCTGCAATTGCTCGAGAAGCGAAGTCAAAGCTCCTGAGTCACCAAATTAGGTCTCTCAGAGAGCACCTTGAGGTAAACCAAAAGGGTGAGACAGAGCGCAAGGCTGAAGCCAGCTATGCCAGAACCCAATTGGAATCTGCAAGAGCGGGAATTGCGGAGATTGAATCACAGCTCGTCTCGAGCGAGCTCGATCAGCTGAGATCTCAGCTGTTCGCACTCGAGGCCCAAGAGTCAAAACTCAGAAACCTCCAGAACCTCGCTCAGCAAAAGATTTCACTATTGGAAAACCCAGTATCGATTGCCAGGGATCAAGAGCTAGCCTCACTCAGGTCAGCACTGGATGAGGCCGGTAAGGCGCTTGCTGAACTCCAACAGGAACTCACAAGCCGTGAAGGCTCCCTTGCTGATCTGGAGGCAGCTCGGGAAGCCGCGGCGGGCAAGCTGAGCGCGTTCGATGCGGAGCAGCTTCGCGCTAGAGCTGAGATTGAGGAATCCCAAAGGCAAGTCACGGCTGCTGAGGGGAAAATCTCAGTTCTTGAGAGCAAGCTTGCCGGTATTGCAAACCAAGCTTTATCCCTTGAGGCATCGAAAGAACAAGGCATCGCCAAGGCAGCAGAGTTGTCAGCCGCAAAGGCAGAACTCCAACCAGAGCTGGAAACCAGCGACGACGCGCTCCGAGTCGCTTACGAGAAAGCTCAGGAAGCCGAATCGGCAGCGAGACATGCTCTAGAGTCAGCTCGCGAGGAGCTCCACGCCCTTGAGCGTGAGAGAGACGCTGTTGCAGCGAAGCACTCGGCCCTTGGCCTCACCCTGGAGCAGACTGACGGAGCTCAGGATATTCGCAAGGCGAATCTGAAGGGCCTTGCAGGGCTTTTGGCAGAGCAGATCTCCATTGACCCGGGTTTCGAGACCGCGATCGCCGTGGCGCTTGGCCCCCTTTCCGATGCCTTAGTGGCAGCCAGTCAAGAAGAGGCAGTGGCTGGACTTCGGTTCTTGAAGGGAAATCAGCTCGGTCGAGTTGAATTCCTTATCTCCTCCGGTAAAGCGGAGCGAGGTAGTGAACCTAAACAGCAAGGCCTCACGGCAGCCAGCTCAGTGGTCTCGGCCCCTAAAGAAGTCCTAGCTCAGCTTGCAAACATTTACCTTGCCGAAGACCTAGACCAGGCTCAAAGCGCCCTGGCTACAGGAAAACTCAAGAACTGCGTGGTCATCACTAAAGACGGCGACTACCTAAGTGACTACCTAGTTCGGGGCGGCGGGTCAAAAAAGCCTTCAAAGCTCGAGCTGACTGCAGAACGAGATCAAGCCGCCAAGAAGCTCGAGAGACTTGCCAAAGATATTGAGAAGTCATCAAGTGCGCTGATTGCAAAGCGCGATGAGCTGTCCAGCGCTTTGGAACTGGTTCGCACCTCGCTCAGCGCATTGCAGCAGCATGATGCAGAGCTTGCTGCCAGGGCAGAGCGAGTCGGTAGGGTCATCGCCCAGGCCGATAGCGCCCAGGCCGAAGTTCAGCGAATTGATCGCGACCTTGAACAACTTGGGCAAACGAGATCCCAACTCGAGAGTGAGCTGGAGACTGCAAGGTCAGACCTAGCTTCGCTACCGAAACCATCGACTACCGAAGAGAACACCCAGCACCGATATGAGCTCGCAGCTGCGCTGGAGAAAGCCAGAGCGGAAGAGCTTGAGGTACGAATCTCAGTTGGAACCATAAAGGAGCGTCTTGCAGGAGCAAGTCGCGAGGAAGCAACATTGCTGGGGCGTATCAAGGATGCTGAAGCTGCAATCCAAAAGGACCTAGAGGCCGAGAAGCAGCGTGAAGCGCAGCTAGTAAACGCCAGGGCATCTGTCTCAGAGCTTCCCAAAGTCATCTCGCTAACCGAAAAGCTATCCGCAACTCTGAGACAGAAACTCCGTGATCTAGAGGCACAGCGAGGCTCGAGGCTCGAGCGACTCAACATCCTCAGAACCCAGGCCCAATCTTTGGAGCAAAAGCTCACTGATCTCAACCAGGGAGTTCATGAGGTTGAGCTCAAGGCTCATGAACTCAGGTTGAACCTCTCGAACCTCTCGGAGCGCGTCCAGGGGGAGCTTGGAATGAGCATCGAGACATTGCTGGCTAATACTCCAGAGGCTGAGGAGTCTCGTGAAGATCTAG